>JAFAJU010000308.1 GCA_019236035.1 Verrucomicrobiota bacterium
ACATTTACGACGCCCATACTCACACCCGATCGGCTCAAGTCAATCGAGCGCTTTCGGAGTTTCCAGAACATGCGGCACACTCACTACTCAAGGTACCGATTGGCAAGTGGTTTTGGTAGAGTTCGAAGTTCGGGGTTCAGGGTTTGAGGTTCCGGGTTCAGGGTTCGGAGTTCGGGCTTAACGGGTGAGCTCATCGCGAGATCCTTCTCTGGGGCCCGGAGAACCGCTGGATAGCAACCGCGCCTTCGAAGGTCACGGTTTGCGAACTCCGAACTCGGAACCCCAAACTCGGAACTCCGAACCCCAAACTCCGAACCCCGAACTTAAAAGGGCCAGCTTCCGCCGGCCCTTTGACTCGTTCAGGCATTTGCCGGTTCACCGTGCTCCGGCTGAGCCACTTTAAACTCCAGTTGCTCGCCGGCCGCGTACACATCCAACGCGTCGCCCGACTTGACCTTGCCGCGCAGCAATTCTTCGGCGAGTGGGTCTTCCAAGAACTTCTCGACTGCCCGGCGCATGGGCCTGGCGCCATACGTCGGATCGTAGCCCTTATCTATGAGGAATTCGACCGCAGACGCATCAAGGTGCACCTTGATGGCTTTCATGCGGACGCGCTCGACCACCTTTGCCACCTCAAGTTCCACAATCTTAGCCAGATCGCTTCGCCCAAGCGTGTGGAAGACGATCATATCGTCTAAGCGGTTTAAAAACTCAGGTTTGAAGACCCGCTTGGATTCTTCAAGAATCTTGTCGCGCATGTGCTCGTACGATTCGTGGCTGGCAACAGCGCCAAAGCCCAACGAGGTTTGACGTTTGATGAGTTCGGCGCCCACATTCGAAGTCATACTGATGATCGTGTTCCGAAAATCGATCTTCCGCCCAAGGCTGTCGGTAATCTTCCCTTCCTCCAAAATCTGCAGGAGAAGATGCATGACGTCCGGGTGCGCCTTTTCTATCTCGTCAAACAAGACCACCGAATAAGGTCTGCGCCGGACTGCTTCCGACAACTGCCCACCTTCCTCATATCCCACGTAGCCTGGCGGCGAACCGATCAGGCGCGACGCGGTGAATTTCTCCATGTACTCGGACATGTCGATTTGAATCAGAGCGTCAGCGTCGCCGAACATGAACTCTGCCAGAGAGCGCGCCAGGAATGTTTTACCAACGCCGGTCGGTCCCAGAAAGACGAACGAGCCGATCGGGCGTCGCGGGTCTTTCAAATCAGCCCGGGAACGCCGCAACGCTTTGCTGATGGCGACCACCGCTTCGTCCTGACCGATGACATGGTTCTTCAGCTCCTCCTCCATCTTCAGAAGCTTTTGAGCTTCCTTTTGCTCCATGCGGTTGAGCGGCACACCGGTCCATCTGGAGACGATGTGCATGATATCATCTCCGGTAACGACCACCTCGCGCTCCTCCCGCTGTTCTCGCCACTCGGCCAGGATCCGTTCCAATTTATCCTTCGTTTGTTTTTCCGAATCACGAAGCGCGGCCGCCTTCTCGAAGTCCTGTGCCTTGATCGCGCCCTCTTTTTCGGCGCGAATAGTTTCGATGTCCTTCTCAATCTCCTTGACGTCAGGAGGCCGAGTCATTGCGTTGATTCGCGCTCGCGCGCCAGCCTCGTCCATGACGTCAATAGCCTTATCCGGAAGGAAGCGTCCGGTCAGATACCGGTCAGACAATCGAACCGCCGCTTCCAAAGCCTCATCGGTCAACCGAGCTTTGTGGTGCGCCTCGTACTTCGGACGTAGTCCTTTCAAAATTTGTACGGCCTCTTCGACGGTGGGAGCCTCAACTTTGACCGTCTGGAAACGCCGCTCTAAGGCCGCATCTTTCTCGATATATTTGCGGTATTCGTTCAGGGTCGTCGCGCCCACGCATTGCAACTCACCCCGGCTCAGGGCGGGCTTGATTATGTTGGAGGCATCCATGGCGCCTTCCGCAGAGCCGGCACCAACGATCGTGTGCAACTCGTCGATAAAAAGAATGACATTTTTCGAGCGCCGAATCTCGTCCATCACGGCTTTGATGCGTTCTTCAAACTGCCCTCGGTATTTGGTTCCGGCGACCATCAGGGCGAGATCGAGAGTAATCACTCGCTTGTCGCGAAGCAACTCGGGCACGTTTCCTGCCCCAATCTCCTGAGCAAGTCCTTCGACAATAGCGGTCTTGCCAACGCCGGCTTCACCCAGGAGCACCGGGTTGTTTTTTGTACGTCGGCAAAGGATCTGGATTACGCGTTCGATTTCGTTTTTCCGACCGATAACCGGATCCAGCTCGCCCTTCTTCGCCAGTTCGGTCAGATCCCGGCCGAACGCACGCAAAGCGGGCGTCTTGACATCTTTCTTATTGCCTTCCTGCGGGGATTCAGCCTCGCTTTCAGGCGGCGTAAAGTTCGGGTCCAATTCTTTTAAAATTTCGTTACGAGTTCTTTCGATATCGACTTCCAGACTCTTCAGTACTCGGGCGGCTACGCCTTCTCCTTCGCGCAAGAGTCCCAGCAAAATGTGTTCCGTACCCACATAGGAATGATTGAGGGCTTTGGCTTCCTTGCCTGCCAAAGCCAGCACCTTTTTCACCCGAGGTGTGTACGGGATGTTACCGACCATCTTTGTCTCGGGGTGCGAACCGACATGTTTCTCAACTTCCATCCTGACCGTTTCCAAGTCGAGGCCCATTTTCTGCAGCACATTTACCGCAACGCCCTGGCCAAGTTTGATCAGCCCGAGCAAAAGATGCTCGGTTCCCACATAGTTGTGGTTGAACCGGTCAGCTTCCTTGCGCGCGAGCGCCAACACCTGCTGGGCACGTGGAGTAAAATTATTCATCATTGCGTTTCCGGTGCCGGACCCGCTGCCTGACCCCCCGACAACTTGTTTTTATTAGGTTTAGGTAAGTCTTTCAACTTCTCCCGTACAATGTCGGCGCGAAGATGGTCGCGCTCTTCCGCAGCCAATTTTTGCTGTGAAAGATGCTGGAGATGTGCAGGCTGTGTTTCCATCAACAGTGAGTTAATCAATATGCGACCCTCTTCCGGGAAAAACCCTAAGTCAATCCCGAGGCGCATCACAGATAGCAAGTTTAGGGCCTCCTTGGACGAGACCGAGTAGGCGTGGGTTAAAATACCGTAGGCACGACCGACTTGGTCCAACAGCATTGGACGTTTTGTCTCGAGCAGATTCTCGCGGGCCTGGTTCTCGCGCTGGACTAACGTCTCGATGACCTTGTTTAGCCGCTCAATAATCTGGCTCTCGTTTTCTCCAAGCGTAGTTTGGTTGGAAACTTGAAAAAGGTTACCCATGGCTTCGGTCCCTTCGCCGTACAATCCTCTCACAGCCAGACCGATTTTGTTTACCGAATTGATAACCTGATTGATTTGCTCGCTCAGCACTAACCCGGGCAGATGGACCATCGCGGAGGCGCGCATGCCCGTGCCGACATTCGTCGGACACGCTGTCAGGTATCCCAGTTCGGGGTCAAAAGCGAAATCGAGGTGCGCCTCCAGCGCAGTGTCAACGTCGTCGATAACGCGGAAGGTCTTTTGTAACTCCAACCCCGCTGTGATGGCCTGCATCCGTAAATGATCTTCTTCGTTGATCATGATGCTGACAGCCTGCGTCGGATTGATCACAACCGCGCTGCCCATTCCTTTGGCAGCATGTTCGCGGCTAATCAGATGCCGCTCAACCAGGACCTGCTTTTCCAGCGCGGAAAGCTCATTTAAATGCTCCGAAAACGAGCTTCGCATTTGTGCGAGTCCATCCACTTCCGGTTTGATCTCATCCAAAATGCGGATCCGCTCCGTCTTTTTGGCCCATCCCGGAAATGGCAGTTTAGCCAGGTTGCGCGCCAGCCGGACGCGGCTGCTAATCACGATCGGATGATGCCCGTTGCCTGGCGACAGCCAATCTCCACGCGTGGTCAATATAGAGCCGATTTTCATGCTAGGGCTGCTCCTCCAACTCCAATTGCCGGATCTCGTCTCGGATCGTCGCTGCCGATTCGTAATCCTCTTTGGAAACTGCTTCCTCCAGGCTGCGTTTCAGCTCATTGAGCCGATCGGAGCGCACAATGTTTCTGAACAAACGAGCCGGGACCTTGCCAGTGTGTTTTGTCCCTTTGTGCATCGCTTTGATCAGGGATCCCAAGCCCTCGGCAAATGTGCCATAACACTCGCTGCACCCAAGCCGGCCGGTCTTCTTAAAATCGGCCTGCGTGAACCCGCATACCGGGCAATGTTCCGTCGGCGCAGCCTGTTCGACCTGCTGCGTTTCCCCTAAGCCAAGTAATAGATCCGCAAGCGCGAAACCGGTCGGATCTGAGACACCTTTATCTTTGGAGCAGGCCTCACACAAATTGATCTTCTTCATATTCCCATCGACGATCTGGGTCAGATAGACCGTTGCCGTGTTTGTTTTGCAGACGTCACAAATCATGCCAATTTTGCTCCCGTTATTCGGACGCTTTCATCGTGTCTAAAGCATCCTACTGATAAATCGGAGTGCCGGTGGCGCGTGTCAACTCGCGGAAGCTTTCGATCAACCGCAAAGTGACGGCTCCCGGTTGCCCGTTGCCGATTAACCTTCGATCAAGTTGCACGGCCGGGATGACCTCAGCCGCAGTCCCGGTTAGAAAACACTCGTCGGCGGTGTAAATGTCATGTCTGATTAGGTCACGTTCTACCGTCCGAATATGAAGCTTCTCTGCCAGCTCAAAGACCACGGCGCGCGTTACTCCCGCCAGAATCCCCGAGTTTAGAGGCGGGGTGGAAATCTCGCCCTTTTTAACAACGAAAATGTTGTCTCCGGTGCACTCGGTGACGTAGCCCTGTTCGTTCAACATTAGGCCTTCCCCGGCGCCTGCGTTCTGGGCTTCAAGTTTTGCCAGAATGTTGCTGAGGTAGTTGAGGGACTTCACTCGTGGGCTCAATGCCGCCGGCGGGGTTCGTCGCGTCGCGCAAGTCACCATGGTTAAACCCTTGTGATACAGATCCTCCGGGTACAACGCGATCGTGGCGGCGATGATGATAATACTTGGCCGGCGACATGAATCCGGACTGAGTCCCAACGACCCGACCCCACGCGTCACGATGAGACGAATATAGCCATCGTGCAGCTCGTTCTGCCGGATAGTCTCCAAGGTGGCGGCGATCAGCTATGATTTTGACATTGGAACATCGATGGCGACCGCCCGGGCGGAATCCCAAAGCCGGTCAATGTGCTCATCCAGCCGGAACACTCGATCGTTGTAGAAGCGGATTCCTTCGAAGACCCCGTCGCCATAGAGGAGCCCATGGTCGAACACGGAAATTTTCGCCTCGGCCTGGTCGTAGAAGTTTCCGTCGATGTAGATTCTGAGATTCATACTTATCGCGTTCAAACGTTAGTTGGTCAGTAATCCGTCCCGGATATTTACACGCCGGTCCCCAGCCGACGCGAGCCGTTGATCGTGAGTGACCACGACCAATGTTTTCTGTTTCTCTCTTGCCAAAGCAAGCAGCAATTCCATGATCGCATCGCCATTCGCAGTGTCGAGGTTGCCGGTCGGTTCGTCGGCGAAAATGATGGCCGGATCATTGATCAGAGCGCGGGCAATCGCGACCCGCTGCTGTTCTCCACCGGACAACTCGCTTGGCAAGTGGTTCATCCGGTCGACCAGACCGACCCGTTGCAGATTTTGGATGGCTACCTCGAGCTGTTGTTTGTTCCGGATTAGCGACGGAACCAGCACGTTCTCGAGTGCAGTTAGCTCCGGCAGCAAAAAATAGCTCTGAAACACAAATCCCATTTTCTCATTCCGAATCCTTGCGTCCGCGGAAGAGCCATTCCGGTACATTTTGTGACCCTCAAAGATTACTTCGCCCGCTTCCGGTCGCTCAAGGCCGGCCAGTGTGTACAACAAGGTCGTCTTCCCCGCGCCAGAGACGCCACAGAGGAAAACCGCCTCGCCGCGCCCAATCTCGAGACTAATCCCTCGCAGCACTTCAATTCTTCGTGAACCGATCTTAAAAGATCGGTAAACATCCTTGGCGCTTAGCTGTGGGTGGTTAATCGCCATGATGGTGCAATTGGCGAACGCCTTCGAACAATATAACGGCCACAGCGGTTGCCAGGTTTAAACTACGGGCTTCCGGCGCCATTGGTATCGTCAAACAATCGTCCGGATGAGACAAAAGGAAGCTTTCCGGCAGGCCTTTCGTTTCGCGACCGAAAACCAGATAGTCTCCCTCGCGGAAATCCGCGTCCCAATACCTTCGTTTAGACTTAGTCGTCAGAAGAAATCGCCGGCTTGGGGGTCGTGTCGCGGCCTCAAATTCGGCGAAGCCTTCCCAGTACTCGACATCCACTTCATCCCAGTAATCCAGGCCCGCACGTCGCAGCCGCCGGTCATCGACCGAAAACCCAAGGGGCTTAACCAAGTGCAGCTTGCTCCGCGTCGCCAGGCAGAGCCGGGCGATATTTCCGGTATTGGGAGGAATTTCCGGTTCGACGAGCACAACGTTGAACATGCCTTCGTAAAAACAAAAAAAGCGCCTCAACGTCCGAGGCGCTTTTTCCGTCGGGAGGGAAATAATATTGCCGGATCAGTTAGTCGAACTCAATTGCGCCGCTTCGATCGGTTCGACATTTACCCTTCGACCGCTCTGGTCGAAACGTACAATGCCGTCTACCAGAGCGAAAATCGTGTAATCTCGACCCAGCCCGACATTTTTCCCGGGCAAAAATTTGGTTCCTCGCTGGCGGACAATGATGTTGCCCGCGACCACTTGCTCACTGCCAAATTTTTTTACACCCAGGCGTTTACTAACGCTGTCGCGTCCGTTTTTGACACTACCTTGACCTTTTTTATGAGCCATACTTCAAAACTTCAAAATGCGAACAAGCTTGACGGGAAGACCTTTGCGTCGAGCTCTTCTGTTCGTCGCTATTCATGAGTTGATCGCTTCGATCTTCACTCGCGTCAGTTGGCGGCGATGACCCACGGTCCGATGGTATCCTTTGCGCCGCCTATACTTGAAAGCGATCACCTTTTTGTCTTTGAACTGTTCAATCACTTCGCCGACCACCTTCACTCCGGCAATGACCGGATCACCAGCCGTGATGTTCGCTCCATCAGCGAGCAATACCACGTCTCCGAATGTGACCTTCTCTCCCTGTTCCGCCGTGAGTTTGTCAACCGCAATGGTCTCCCCGGGGCTCACCCGATACTGTTTACCTCCAGATCGAATAATTGCGTACGCCATGGTCAATGTCTAATTAGAAAGGCGCAAAAAATGCCATAGCCGGCCCGGTGTGACAAATTATTTTTAGCCAATGCTTGATCTTTCGGGCTCCAACGCCGAAGGCGCGATATCAGGATAGCCTCTGAACCCCCGGGGCCTATGGAATTCCGATGAGCCGCGGGCTGGTGCTGGAGGGCTACGCTCCGTCGTAGCAAGGGGGACAGGGGCGGAGTCGGGAGCGTAGCCCTCTAGCAACCAGCCGCCAGACGCAAGCCGGGTTTTACCGGATTCGTCACTCTAGTACTCTCTCGCAAGTAAGTAATCGGCCAGACCATGTAGGACTTCCGCTTTCTGCCCAAATGGCTTGAGCGAGGCGTGGGCTTCCTCCGTCAAGTTCCGCGCGACTTTCCGCGAGCGCTCCAGGCCGACCACTGACGGGTAGGTCGCTTTCTCGGCAATCAGGTCTTTGCCCGCGCTCTTCCCGAGTGCCTCAGAGGTCTGGGTGACGTCAAGGATATCGTCGATGACTTGAAACGCGAGTCCGAGAGCCTTCCCAAAACCCGACAGACTCTCCAGCTGCGCAGGCGTGGCGTTCGCGCTCATCGCTCCCAATCGGATCGATGAGCAAAGAAGTGCCGCGGTTTTCGATTCGTGGATGAACCGCAGCAATGGTAACGAGACTCGTCTTCCCTCGCTCTCCAGATCGACCACCTGACCTGCTATCAGGTGGCGGCTGCCGGAAGCAACCGCAAGCTCCCGGACAATGTCCTTTAATGAGTAGCGAGGCCACCCTGGTACCTGAGCCGCTAACTCGAACGCAAAGGTCAAAAGAGCATCGCCCGCCAGTACGGCGATCGCCTCACCAAAAACCTTGTGGGAGGTTGGCACGCCGCGGCGAAGGTCGTCGTCATCCATGCAAGGCAGGTCGTCGTGGATCAGCGAATAAGTGTGAATACACTCAACTGCGCAAGCCAACGGCATAGACTCTGCCTGTTGACCGCCGCAACATTCGGCGGCTGCAATGCATAAGATTGGCCGCAACCGCTTGCCGCCAGCGAATATGCTGTATCGCATTGCCTTATGTATCGTTTTCGGCTTGACGCTCGGTTTCGGCAAAAACCCTTCCAGCGCCTCGTCCACCTTTTTCTGGCGTGCAACAATGTACTCTTTCATTCCAGCGGCACTTACCGAAGATAACGCTGAGCGATCGGCATTCTCCAGCCCATCCCGAAAGCGAGGCTGGTGACCTTTAACCCGGGGGCAGCCTGACGCCTTTTGTATTCGTTCATATCCACCTTACGCTGAACCCAGCGAACGACTTCGGGATCAAAACCGTGGTCCGCAATCTCTTCGGGGCTCAAAAGTTCTTCCACGTACAGCCTAAGGATCTCGTCCAACACCTCATACGCCGGCAGCGTATCCTGATCCTTCTGGTCCGGCTTCAGTTCGGCGCTCGGTGGCTTCGTGATCGAGTTGGTCGGGATGACTTCCGTTTCACGGTTAATCCAGCGCGCCAGTCTGTAAATCATTGTCTTTGGCACGTCGCTGATCACCGCGAGGCCGCCGCACATGTCGCCGTAAATTGTGCAATAGCCGACCGCAAGTTCGCTCTTGTTCCCGGTCGTCAGCAGCAGATGGCCAAATTTGTTCGACATCGACATCAGAGTCAGACCGCGTAATCGGGACTGCATGTTCTCTTCTGTGGTGTCTTCCCCTCTGCCAGCAAAGATTTCTTTGAACTGACTTTTCAAAACGTCGAAGGGCTCCCTAATCGATATGACGTGACGCACAATTCCCAGGTTTTTCGCCAGACTCGCTGCGTCATCCAGGCTCCCATGGGAGGAGTACTGACTTGGCATCGAAACCCCGACAACATTCTCTTTGCCCAGCGCCGCTACCGCTATCGCCGCGGTGACCGCCGAATCGATCCCACCGCTCAGGCCAAGCACCGCGGTTTTGAATCCGCACTTGGAAAAATAGTCCCGTACGCCTAAGAGAAGTGCCTCGTAGATCTCTTGTTCGGGCGGTAAGTCAACTGTAGAGACCGGCTTAGCGGACGACTGTATGACCGCAACGTCTTCCCGGAAGCCGGGCATCTGAAAAATGGTCTTGCCGGCCTCGTCTATTGCGAAGGAGTTGCCGTCAAAGATCAACTGGTCATTTCCGCCGACGCCGTTGCAGTAGAAGAACGGCACCCGGTAGATGGCCGCGAGTTCACTGACCATTCGGCGCCGAAGCGCAGGCTTTCCGACGTAGTACGGGGATGAACTCAGGTTTACAATGACCTGCGCTCCTTTCCCGGCTAGAGTGGAAACCGGGTCCTGGCGATACAGGTCGCGCTTCAGGTATTTATCGGTCCAGATGTCCTCGCAAATTGTAATGCCGATTTTCGTGCCAAGCAGCTCGATTGGTTCCTGATCAGGTGCAGGATCGAAATATCTGGCTTCATCGAATACGTCGTATGTCGGCAGTAAGGTCTTGAAAATCTTCTGAGGCGGTTCTCCTTTAACTAAAACAGCGCAAGCATTTACAAACGGTTTACCCGTTTTACTCGGATTAATGTCCACATAGCCGACCAGGAGCGGTACAGTCCCCACCGTGCCCTGCAACTCATCGAGCGACTCAAGCGTTTCCGGAACAAATCCAGATTTGAATATCAGGTCTTGAGGCGGGTACCCGGTTAGGGCCAGTTCCGGGGTCAACACTAGATCTGCCCCTGACGAAACCGCCTCTTGATATGCCGAGAAAATCCGGCGCCGATTTGCTCGGATGTCGCCAACCGTAGTGTTGATCTGTGCAAAACCGATCCGCATATGGGTAGCCTGCAATGAGCTGATCGCTTCGGCTAGCGCGTGATTTTTGCGCGCTAGCCGCAAAAATCAAGCAAAAGCCGAAGCGACCAGCTCATTGCAGGCTCGGCGGTTTCTCATTAGCCTCCGCCAGAGCTTCCGGGTCCCGAATGTCGGTCCAATAGCCTTTGATCTCGACCGCCTGCACCTTCTTTCCATCCCGAGCGATGGCGCGAATTGCGTCATTCAATTCGTATTCGCCTCTGGGTGACTTCTGTAAACGTGTATCGTATTAAAAAATCTGTGGTTTGAAGGTGTAAATACCTGCGTTATACCAGGGTGTGTTCGCCTGGTCTCGACTCTGCTTTTCCTGGATATCGACCAGCTCGAAGGCATTGTTCAGGTAGACAGCGCCCCCTTCCGAGGTGTCTTCTGCGTACCGCACGGTCAGCATCATTTCGGC
>JAFAJU010000333.1 GCA_019236035.1 Verrucomicrobiota bacterium
AACCGATCAGGACTTGATCCTCACTCAGATAGCCAGTTCTGGAGCGGTCTCAAAAGCGGAGCGCGATCTCCTCACTTCGTGGAATAACGGGGAAATCTACCTATACGACGATCCTTCAGGCGGGACTGCCCCCATCGTTCTCGAGCAGCCGGATACCACCGATAAAACCCGTGCGTTTAGGGTGGATACCGGCGAATTGCTGCAGGATTCGAACGGCGCGGCGGTCATGATCGACCCAACCACTGCAACTGCAGCAGACATAAACGCCGTACTGCGAAAAAAAATACAGCGAACGCTGGTTCTTTTGAGCCTATCGGATCCGAATCCGGAGGTCCGGGGTGCGACAGCGTTCAAGCTCGGGTCCTCGCAAAAGGCTGAAAATTTGCCGATCCTGGAGACGCGGCTGAAACAGGAGACGGACGCCAGGGTGAAAAAGGTGCTGCTTGAAGCGACAGCTCTGATAGAACTCGCGGACACGGCGCACCCTGATCGGCAGGTCGCTGCTGCAGGCCAGTTGGCGAAATTGAACTCCATCGGCGGGCTTGATGCCCTTGCAGGATTGTCGCAAAGCAATAGTGCATCGGCCGAGGTCAAGCAGGCCGCGGCGAAGGCGACGCAATCGATCCGAAATTATCTCTCGGTTGTGAATTTCTTTGGTACCATTTTTCGCGGCTTTAGTCTGGGGTCAATTCTGTTGGTCTCCGCGCTTGGGTTGGCCATTACCTTTGGCCTGATGGGAGTCATCAACATGGCCCATGGTGAAATGATCGCCATTGGCGCCTACACGACGTACGTTGTGGAAAACGTTTTCCGGGACGGTCTCCCGCTTTCTCCGCTAGGCGTCCGCATCGTGCTGCCGGGCCTGCATCTCAGCGGTTGGCCATTCCAGACCTATTTCATTTTCGCTATCCCTCTATCGTTTCTGACAGCTGCTCTTGCCGGGCTCGCTCTCGAGCGATTGGTGATCCGGTTTCTTTATCGCCGGGTGTTGGAATCACTGCTTGCGACCTGGGGTGTTTCGCTCATTATGCAACAGTTGTTCCGTCTTATTTTCGGGGCGAACAACGTCCAGGTGAACTCTCCTTCATGGCTCCTCGGCAATTTCACGGTCAGCGACGTCATTATGGGTTATAACCGGATCTTCGTGATCGCGTTCGCTATCCTGATCGTCGTTGCGACCTGGATGCTGTTAACTAAAACGCCGCTCGGTCTGTTCATCCGGGCCGTGATTCAGGACCGCAACATGGCTGCTTGTATGGGTGTGCCCACTGAGCGGGTCAACATGCTCACCTTTGCTTTCGGGTCTGGCCTGGCCGGATTGGCGGGAGCGTTCCTCTCGCAGATCGGGAACGTCGGCCCGAGTCTAGGCCAAAGTTATATTATCGACAGCTTCATGACGGTCGTCGTTGGTGGAGTCGGGAGCATTGCCGGCACCGTGGCCTCGGCGGTTGGCATCGGCCTTTCTGACCAGGTTCTTCAACAGGTGCTGGGCTCGCCCGTGCTCGGAAAAATCATGGTCCTGGTCGCGATCATTCTCTTTTTGCAGTGGAAACCCGGAGGGTTCTTCCCAACCCGAAGCCGTAGCTTGGATAGCTAGCATCTTCTTCCCTGCCACATGCAAACCAGCTTTCGCAAAACCGAACTGTGGGGCATCGGAATTGGGGCGATTATCATTCTCGGCATTTTGCCGGCGCTCAATGCTTTTACGCCCGAGAGCAACATTTTCCATATCAGCGATTTTACGATCAATCTCTATGGCAAATATCTGTGCTACGCCGTGCTCGCGATCAGCGTGGATCTGCTCTGGGGTTACACCGGGTTGTTAAGTCTGGGGCAATGCCTGTTCTTTGCGCTGGGCGGCTATGCCTTCGGCATGCACCTCATGCTGTTGATCGGAAAGCTTGGACAGTACCACAGCGATCTTCCGGACTTCATGGTATTCCTCGGCTATCCCGCCCTGCCGCCCCACTGGGTGCCGTTTCGCAGTTTCTGGTTCGCGGCGGCCGCCGTTGTTCTGGTGCCAGGCTTTTTGGCCCTGGTCTTTGGCTTTCTGGCATTTCGTTCCCGGATCCGAGGCGTCTACTTTTCGATTCTGACCCAGGCGCTGACCTACGGTGCTTGTCTGATGTTTTTCCGCAATGACTTCACCTTCGGCGGCAATAACGGACTGACGGATTTTAAGTTTATTCTTGGCTACGACGTTCGGAGCGCCGCCACCCAGCGATGCTTGTTCATGGCCACCGGTGTTCTTCTTATCTTAACCTATGTCTTTTGCCGGTGGCTGACGCGGACAAAATTCGGAAAAATCCAGCGAGCTGTGCGCGATAGTGAGAATCGGTTTTTGTTTTCGGGCTACGCAGCGGCAAACTTCAAATTGTTTGTTTTCGTAGTGAGCGCAATTATCGCGGGCTTGGCGGGAGCGCTCTATGTACCCCAGGTCGGGATCATCAACCCAAGTGAGATGGCGCCCGATAAGTCTTTGGAGGCCGTGGTCTGGGTCGCGGTTGGGGGACGCGGAACCTTAATCGGCCCGGTCGTTGGCGCGATCGCGGTCAACGCGCTCAAGAGCTGGGCTACGCGCGCCTTTCCTGATCTCTGGCTTATCATTCTCGGGGCAATGTTCGTGATTGTCGTACTATTTCTGCCGAAGGGGATCGTTGGTTTGCCGGCGCAGCTCTTTGCACTGTTTAAGCAAAGCGCTGTCTATTTGAAAAAGAAGTCGGAACAGCCCGGCATCGCCGCCGAATTGCCCCTGAAAGCCCCGGATTCCCAATATGAGAAAAGAATTCATCCTCACCGCTGAAGGGGTCTCGAAAAGTTTCGACGGCTTCAAGGCGATCAACGATTTGAATTTTTACCTCGATGCAGGCGAACTCCGCACGATCATTGGGCCGAACGGCGCCGGTAAAAGCACTTTTCTCGATTTGATCACTGGCCGGACGCGCCCCGACGATGGCCAAATTGAATTCAAAGGTACGCCGGTCACCAAAAAGACCGAGTATCAAATTTATCGCATGGGGATCGGCCGCAAATTTCAGACGCCCAGCGTGTACTCGGATCACACCGTCTACGAGAACATTCTCTTAGGGCTCAAGGGCAGCCGGAGTGTTTGGAGCGCAATTTTTGGGAGGGTCACTCCGGCCCAGAACGAGCAGATCTACCACGTGCTTGAAATTATTCATCTTAAGGACAAGGCCCAGGTCAGGGCCGGCGCTCTTGCGCATGGTCAAAAGCAATGGCTTGAAATCGGGATGCTGATTGCCCAAGACCCGGAATTGATGCTGGTGGATGAACCCGCAGCCGGCATGACGGACGAAGAGACAGCGCGTACCGGTGAACTACTCCTGAGCCTGGCCGGCAAGCACACCATCATTGTCATCGAGCACGATATGGTGTTTGTGCGTCAGCTCGCTAGCAAGGTTACTGTCCTTCATCAAGGCCATGTTCTGTGCGAGGGATCGCTCGACCACGTCCAGAATGACGAGCGGGTGATCGAGGTCTATCTGGGAAGAAAGAAAAAACATGACGCAATCCATCCTGAGCATTGACAAGCTCAGCATATCGATCGGCGGCTCCCGGATCCTGCGCGACGTGAGTCTGGAGCTCAGTGCCAATCATGTATTTTGTTTGATGGGGCGCAACGGTGTTGGAAAAACCACAACCTTAAAGGGCGTGGTCGGCCTTTATAAGCCGAACAGCGGTCAGGTTGTTTTCGAAGGGCGCGACATTTCCCGGATGCCGCCTGAGAAGCGGGTTCTAGCAGGGATTGGCTATGTTCCCCAGGGCCGAGGAATCTTCCCGCATCTGACGGTCGCGGAAAATCTTTTTATTGGCGCTGTGGCAAAGCGGACGAAAACGAAAGAGGCGCTGGAACGCGTCTATTCATTGTTCCCAATCATCAAAGACTTTTTGCCGCGCAAGGGTGGGATGCTCTCTGGCGGCCAGCAACAACAGCTCGCGATCGGGCGCGCGCTACTCACCGAACCGAAACTCTTGATTCTTGATGAACCAACTGAGGGAATCCAACCCAACATCATCGACCAGATCGGCGAGGCCATTAAACTCCTGAAAAAGGAATCCATGACGATCCTTCTGGTGGAGCAATATCTGGAATTCTGCAAGGAGTTGGCAGACAATTTCGCAATCCTGGATCGGGGCAACGTTGTCGCGCAGGGCCCGGTCGGAGAGCTAACCGACATAGTCGTGAAGCAGCATCTAACGGTGTGATGCCAGCGGCGCACGGTAGGGCGAAGCTCCGTCTGAGCCGTTGGGCGAAGACTTCGGCGAGCTCAGTCGAGCCGCTCCTGACTCCGCCCCTGTTGCCCCTTGCTACGTCGGGCTAGCGGGGACGCTATAGTTCCGCGTCCGCGGAACGACGGCGGCCGTCTGAGCCGCCAGCCAGGGAGAGGCCTGGCTGGTCAAGTCGCAAGCTCTTCGCAACGCGGTCAGGTTAATCCCTCAACTGTATTTTTTTGCGCAGAATGGCGATCCTTTCCTCTTTTGCGCAGCGCGGGCCCTGCTAATGGAGCGATCTAATCAATCGCCGGAACTGTTTTGGAAAAAGAAGGTTGAATTTTTTTGGGAGTTATGTCAGGCGACATATATGCCGCATTATCGATGCGACAACCCGCGGTGCGATCTCAGGGTTTGATGGGCGGAAAGAAGTTGAATCGCACCCACGATTTTAGATGAAAGCGCATGAACTCTTAAGCTCGCCGGAGGCGTGGTGCCAGGAATGCCCAGCACAAGACGCTCACGGCAACAATGTTCATGCTTTACATCCGAATGCGGTGAGATGGTGCGCTCTCGCAGCGATTCAAAAGACGTATCCTCCTTCGGCGTGGGAGGCAGCGATGGATAGCCTCTTGCGCGCGCTCAGCGTTTCCGAAAAGGGGATAGCTCAACTGACCAGATGTGATAAGGAGTGTTGCTTGATGGAGTGGAACGACGATCGGCAATATTCTTTCGAAGACATTCGAGAAATTCTCATTCAAGCGGATTTATGATTTGCAGGGGTGAGCTCTGGTTACTAACCGAGCAGGGCCGGTCCGATTCAGGACGAGCGAGGAAGGTTGGTTCAGGCAGCCATAGATCGATCTAAAAAACTACTTGCCAATCCTTTTAGATCGATCTAAGATGGGCCGCTTTCCTCCTGAACGGTTTCCATGTATCCCAGCCCTGGTCTACGCTCTCGCGCCGAGGTGGTCTCCGACTTGCCACTCGCCTCCGAAAACGGCTGCACTATGGCCGAGCCCCCGGCCCAACTGAAAAACCCGCCGCCTCGCGTCCAGACGTTAATTCGGGGTAAAAATTTCTTTCTTGCTGCTTAAGATGCGATCCTTGGATAGAAGTTACCGGACAGACGGAAGGAGGTGATTCGCGTACCCTAGTAAATTCCAATAAACCCATAAAAGCTAGACCTCTTGGCGGTTAGTCGCCTTTCCTGTGTTTCTATTTCCCGAAAGGTTCAAGGCCCAGGCTACAGCGCTCAAAGGATTGATCCCCAAAGCTGTATAATTTTGTAAACACTCAAACCATAGATCGACTTAAGACAAACAATCTAGAATATCATGCATCTCAAAATGCGTTTTGGTTCCCCCTTGTTCGCGTTGGCATCAATCTTCGCCCTGGTGCAAGCGCCTTTCTCCTCTCAAGCTGCCGGCGAAAAGAAACTTGAAGTTTTTTCCTGGTGGACATCAGGTGGCGAAGCAGCCGCGCTCGACGCGTTGTTCAGTACCTACAAAAAACAGTACCCCGGCGTTGAAATCGTTAACGCAACGGTGGCGGGAGGTGGTGGCTCCGCCGCACGGCCGGTGCTGCAGACCCGTCTCGCCGGCGGTAATCCGCCCGACACCTGGCAGAGTCATCCGGGTTGGGAGATGCTCGGTCAGTATGTCGAACCTGGTTATTGCGAACCGGTTACCGACCTCTACAAGAGCGACGGATGGGACACGGCCTTTCCGAAGGGTCTGGTAGACCTGATGACCAAGGATGGTAAGACCTACGGCGTGCTCGCCGGAATACACCGCGGCAATGACCTGTGGTACAACAAAAAGGTTCTCGAGAAGAATGGTATCACCGTCGGTGATAAGATGAGCTTCGACGAGTTCTTCGCGGCTTGCGACAAGCTCAAGGCGGCCGGTATTCCGGCACTGGGTGTAGGTGATTCCGGGATTTGGGCGTCAGCGCAACTCTTTGAGAACACCCTGCTGGGCGTTGTTGGACCTCAAGCATGGATGGATTTGTACGCCGGCAAGATGAAATGGGATGATCCGAAGGTGAAGGAAGCGATGAAGTATTTCGCGAAAATGCAGGATTATCTGAACCCGGATCACTCCGCATTGAGTTGGGACCAGGCTGTCGGAGCTTTGATGGAGGGGAAAGTTGCCTTCACCTCTATGGGCGATTGGGCTGCTGGAGAATTTGTCAAGGCCAACAAGAAGGAGAAGGAAGACTTCGGCTGGGTCAGCCATCCCGGGACCGACGGATCGTTCATTATTGTTGCAGATGGATTTACCCTCGCAAAGGGAGCACCCCACAAAGAGGCGGCAATCGCCTGGCTGAAGAGCATCGGCAGCAAGGAGGCACAGGAAGCCTTTAACCCGCTCAAAGGCTCGATCCCGGCCCGGACCGACGTGGACAAGTCGAAGTTTGACGGTTACCACCAGTGGTCAATGAACTCGTTTGCAAACGACAAACTGGTCCCGAGCTGTGTCCACGGCGAGGCAGCCCCGGCGGCGTTTCAACAAGCGCTGAACGACGCAGTTACCGCGTTCATCGTCGATAAGAACGTCGATAATTTTGCTAATGCCTTGGTGCAGGCCGCGAAGGAGTCAGCGACTAAATAAAATGCACAAGACAGGCGGGTGAAGTATTCGACTCCACCCGCCGGTCGGCAACGAATGTCCATGAACACCAACGAACGCAATGGTCGTCGTTCGTTGGTGCTCATTGACGTTTGTTGTCGGATCCGCTGAACCGAATTTTCTTTTCATGCCAACGGCAAACTTGCAAGTTTCTCGTCCTCGCCGCGCTTCCGCTCAATCAGCACGCAGGAAGTTTTCCGGCGAAAAGGTCCTGCCTCCGTTGATCCTGGTTCCGTCGATGGCGGCCATCATCACGTTCGTCTATATCTTCATTCTGATTACCGTCTGGGTTTCCCTGTCCCGATGGGGTACGCTGCGAATCGATTGGCGTTTGCGTGACCCCTGGTTCGAAACTTACTCGCAGATGTTTGCTATGCCGCGCTGGCATGCCGACCTGCGCAACGTTTTCGTTTTCACCGCTCTCTTCTTGTCGGGTTCGATTGGATGCGGCCTTTTGCTGGCCCTTTTCCTGGATCGTCGTTTGCTGGGGTATACCGTCTTCCGAAATATCTTTCTGTTTCCCTATGCATTGTCCTTCATTGTAACCGGGATAGCCTGGCGGTGGATTTTTAACCCGGAGACAGGAATCAATCTGCTGTTCGACGGTTTAGGTATTAACAAATGGTTGACTTCGATCGGGGCTGCACCCCTGAAACCTGGTTGGACGACCGATCCGTCAGTCCTGCTCTCGGTTAACGACGCGCTCGGGCACGTTTTTCCCGCGGCCAGGAGCCTGACCGTGCATCTGGGGATTCCCATCGCACTCATTCCCGTGGTAGTTGCGGCCGGATGGCAGCTGACCGGGTTTGCCATGTCGATGTATATTGCCGGGTTGGCTACCGTTCCGAACGAACTCCGAGAGGCCGCCCGTATCGACGGGGCTAACGAATTCCAGGTGTACACTAAAGTCGTGCTACCGATGCTGCGCCCCGTCACGGTGAGTACGGCCATCATTCTCGGACATGTCTCCCTGAAAATTTTTGACCTGATCTTTGCCATGACAGGGGTTGGCCCCGGCTTCGCGACCGATGTGCCCGGCATCTTCGTATTCGACATGACCTTCAAGGCCACCAGATATAACCTCGGGGCAGCTG
>JAFAJU010000384.1 GCA_019236035.1 Verrucomicrobiota bacterium
ACCTGATTCGATTCGAAGTCGACATTCGTTTTGACTGTTTCTGACCGATATTTCTCCTCCTGAAAAAAATGGATTGGCCTGAGAGTCATTTTGTTCTCCGTGGCCTGATGGTAGATGTCTAGTTTGAACAGTGCCCGCGGGAATCCGGATGTCGCGCCGGTTGCCTCGACCTCGAATGTGGTCCGGGACGGCGAGAAAAAGTGGATGTCAGCTTTGGCGGCCTGTAGACCGCACCACCCGAATCGATACGCTAGATGCATCGGCGGAGGAGGGGTAAAGGTGCCTGGACCCTTGGCCGTTGTCAGTGAGCCCGACCAGTCCGGGCTGTCCTCTGCGTAGGTCGCGCAGCTTATCGCCAGAAGGATAATCGTAACAAGACGGCGCACTACGGTATGACGCGCTCGGCTTTTCGAGTGGGTATCCATCCTAAACTATCAGTGCTCGCTCGGCAAAACGTCCAGGCTCCCCTTTCGGAAATCAGCTGGACTTGTTGCCCAATCTGCAGACTCTCAACCGGCCGTGCGGTCACAGCTGGCCCGTATTTCAGGTCGGTGGCGGATTCGACGACCAAGGCGCGATTTGGATCCTTGGATCCTGAACCAACCCAAAGGGATAGGCCGACGCTACCGACAAAAACCAACATCGCGGCGATAAGAGCAGTGCGCCAGAATGTAGTGAAGCGTCCATGCTTTCGCGATGCCGGGATAAAACAACAGCCGGCTGTCCAGAACGCAATCGAGGCGGCTAGCGGGAAGTAGTCCGCGTAAACGCCGATCTGCTCGCGAAAAGTGGGTTGATCGTCGTTACCGACGATTTTCAGCGCCGTTCGCAAGTTGGAACTAGCCTCTTCCAACCCCGGATTCAGAACAAGCGCGCGCTCGTAATTAAGGATAGCCCTTCCTGGATCTCCCAATTTAAACCAGGCGTTCCCTAGATTGTAAAAAAGATCGGCGCTGTACTCACGCTTTTCCACCAACTGGATATAGTCTACCTTGGCCTCTTCATACTTTCCCTGTTGATAGGCCTCATTCGCGGCTTCCCAGGTGGCTGTCGCAAAGGAGGGTGACATACCGAACAACAGAAAGCAGCTCGAAATCAAAAAACATTTGGTCCACATCATGCCGCAGCTTTCCAGCGATTGAGGATGCTTTTGATTCGTGCTCTTTCCTCTTCCGTTAGAAATTCCGAGCCAAGATGTCCATACACAGTCTCGCCTCTGGCCGCGAGGAGTTCATGCACGCTGCTGCGCAGGTCTACCGGCAGACCTTCCTCGCTGATCACCTCTTCGAGAGACTTATGATGCCCTGCCTTGACGCGGGTTTGGGTAAGGATATCCAACTCTAGAATTCGAACCGCCGCCTGCAAAACCTCCGGGCGATTGTCTGATGCGTCGAGTTTCTTCCAGAGCGCCCGTCTTTCCCGGTTTAAGGTTCTGTGTGGCAAACTCGCAATTCTCGCATTCCTGAACCAGAGCCCGACCCCAAGCAAAAGAAAACCCCCGGCTGGAACGGCTTGTCCTATCCAAAAGGCTGGTTGCGCCACCAAAGGAAGAAACGAGGCTGAAGTGGGCGGGCGTGTCTGAATGTCCAACACGTCCGGTACCGGCTGAGCTTTGGTCTGCGGCGCACGCGGAGGCCCGACCGCAACAGGAGGGACTGACACGTCGGGGAGTCGTTCTCCGTCGACTTCAATGTTGAGCGGCGAGGATTTTAGGGTGACATACTTCTCCGCGTTCGGATCGAAGTAGGAAAATTCGACAATAGGGAGGTTGCTGACTGGTTTTTCGGCTACCAAAGGGTAACTAAAAGTTTTAACTGCGCTCAAGCCAAGGTCATCCAGAGCTGCGGTCTCTTCTGATGGTTGGTAAGTTCGCCATCCGTCTGTGTTAATCAGCGTTGGTCGCTCGATCCGATCGAAGTTACCGAGCCCTTTAATTTCAACCTTCATGCTGACCGGGTCGCCGGTTTTGGTCTTGGAAGGCTGCGCCGAAGTGGCCAGAGTGAAATCACCGACCGCTCCGGAGAAGCTGGCGGGTCGATCAGCGGCGGGAAGCGCCTTGATATCGATCGAAGCACCGTTGGTCTTCACGTCAATCACCTGTTGCTGATAGTCTTCGAATGGGTCCACGAATCCGGGTGAGTTCCTGGATCCGAAAGGGGTCGAAACCAAAAAGCTCTGAGTAGCGGACTGCAGTTCCAGCTTTCCTGGTTTAACACCGGTCAACGCCGTCTTATAGACGACCACATGGTATGGCCGCCCGTTCAATTCAAACTGCTTCTCGTTTGGTTCCGGGTACTTCTTTGTCACGAAACCTTCTCCGTCAATAATGGGGTACTGACCTTGCGGGTAAGGTTGGTACTGAATCCTCTGGTTGAAATAAAAGCGTAACTCAATCGGGATCTGTTCACCGACATAGGCCGAATCTTTCGGGATCACTAGTTCTCCGAAATAAGGCTTGTCAGAATTGGCCGGACGACCGGCATTGTTGGTATCACTATGAATGACCTTGAGGGTCAAGCTCGATGTCCGATAGGTCTTTCCACCCAACGATACTTCGACTGCCGGGATCTCATAGATCCCTTCCTTGGTGGGTGTGACAATATAGGTAAAGGTGGTGATCGTCGAAGCCTGAAAGTTGAGAATTTGGGCGCGACTCGTCGTCCCAGCGAAGTTAATCGACAACCCGTTTGCGAGAATAGTCGGCGGCCGCGTCATGCGCGCATTTTCGACTTTGATTTCCAGCTGAACGGGATGATCTACATCGGTGACGTTCTCGGAAAGCGATGCGGAGATCGACGGTTCGGCCACCGCAATGGTCACGACGCCCAGCAGCAGGACTAAAACGCTCAATAAGCTTTTCATTTCACCAGTCGCGAAGAACGCCGCGGTCGGTCTTTCGGCGCATAAGATCGATTCTATCACCCTCATCTTTTAACGAATCGAGCAGACCGAGGGCTTCTTCTTCAGACATCTCGCCAGGTTTTGACTCGAGCGGTTGCTGCATTTGCTGTGGCTGGTCGGATGGCGTGATCTCTCGGAGTTGTCCATTCTTTTTAGGAGTAGGTTCATCTTGTGAGTCGCCTTCGTTGCCCTCGGTCGGATCTGCGGGTTGTTGCTGTTGGCCTCCAGGCGTTTGGTCGTCATCGGGCTGACCTCCTCCGGAGCCCGATTGAGAGCGTTGATCGGGTTTCTGGCCCATTTGGTCCTGCTGCTGTTTGTTTC
>JAFAJU010000409.1 GCA_019236035.1 Verrucomicrobiota bacterium
AAACATTGATGCTTCTTACCTGCACCTAACTCATTGAATCTGCGGAATCTGTGTAATCTGTGGTTTATTCCAATTCCGGGGTTCAGGATGAAAAGTGCAATGAGGCAGTGGGAGCGCCTTCAGATGAGAGCCGGCACCTGCAAACGCCGGATGATCTCAAAAAGAATTTTGACAAAATTGTCCACCGTGGCTAACGGCTCGGCGCTCTTACTTCTCAGTAGAGATAGCTCGAACTCGCTCTGGGAGGCTTTCAAAACATAAAAGCTAACACCGGCCACCCGGCCGTGAAGAGTAATTTCCGGAGTCACAAAGACGCCGCGCCCGGCGGCGACCATGCTCATCAAGCTTTCGAGTGTATTCCCCACCGGTAGAAACGTTGGCTCAAACTGCCCGTCTCGCAGGCAGATGTTGCGAACCAAGTGCATGTAATCGCCGCCGCTCTCGTTGAAAGCTAAAAAGTTGTCGTCCCGGAAATCCGCCAACGTGGGGGTGCTGCGTTTCCGCAGCCAGCGATGTTTTGAGCAGACAACGCAAAGAGGCGATCGAAGTAATAGCGTTGCCGTTACCATTTCGCTCTCATCCATGTTCAGAGCCGGATAGCCGATGCCCAACATGATCGAACCCTCCAGCAACGCCTCGGTTTGAGTCCGATTATCCATATGGAGCACGCTCACTTCGACCAGCGGAAAGAGTTCCCGAAACTGAGCGAGTGCATCCGGCAAGAACGCGTGCGTTACGGGGGCGATTGTACCGATGGTGAGACGGCCTCTTTCTCCGCTGGTAACGGCTTTGGCTTGGGCGACCGCCTCTTGGGCGCTCACCAAGGTGCGCCTAGCTCCTGCTAGAAAAACGCGCCCGACTTCTGTCAGTTCGACCCGACGGGAATTCCGGTTGAACAATTTTAGGCCGAGCTCGTTTTCCAGATCAGCAATCTGCTGGCTTAAAGCCGCTTCAGACACATACAGGCGACGGGCCGCTCGGCGGAAGCTCAGGTTTTCAGCGACCGCAGCGAAATAGCGGAGATGGCGTAGCTCCATAGCAAAACCCTTCGAGAGCCTGATAAGCATTACTTATCACTGGAAAAAGAACAAAATAATTCTCGAGGCGAATCTCGAGGGCATTGTGCCTGAAAGAATATGAGTGCTTCGAATGGAACTAGTTTGCAATCGCCAAATCGGGGAACACCTGTCCTGCGCGAACAAACGCCAGATACCAGATCACCTCGACCGCCGGCGAGTAACGCGAATCGCGCGGACAAACCAGCAAATGGACAGCGTCGCCGCATACTGGTCATTGGCGCCGTGATTGGGGTCCTCGGCCTTTTTTTCGGTATCCGGTACTTTCTGTATGCCTCTACCCACGAGGATACCGACGATGC
The DNA here is from genome assembly GCA_019236035.1 of Verrucomicrobiota bacterium. Classification (GTDB taxonomy): domain Bacteria; phylum Verrucomicrobiota; class Verrucomicrobiia; order Chthoniobacterales; family JAFAMB01; genus JAFAMB01. The sequence continues at coordinate 1,379 of JAFAJU010000409.1, forward strand.
TTACGTCACCGGTTACACGCACCAGATCAGCTCGCGCATCACTGGTACCGTGGAAGAGGTTCTAGTTGACGACAACTGGCATGTCACTGCCGGGCAACCGCTCTTGAAACTGGATCCGCGCGACTACCAAGTTGCCTTGGAAAAGGACCGCGCCAGCTACCTGCAAGCGCAAGCCCAACTCTTGCAGGCGAGCGCGCAGATACCGCTGGCCGAGGCTCAGTTAGCGCAGTCTCAAGCTCAGGCAGATGCGTCCAAAGCAAATTCCGACTATTTGCAGCGTACTTTCAAACGGAACAGCGAACTGTTTTATCAGGGTAGAGGAGTCATTTCGAAACAGGACCTCGACTCGGCGCAATCTCAGGCTGAAACCAACGTGGCCACGTACAAGGCGAACCTGGCAGCGGTCAATGTTGCGAAGGAAAACCTGAAGGTGGCTCGTGCTCAAGAAGAAGCTGCCCGTGCCCAAGCCAACGCCGCCCTGGCGCAGGTTAAGAATTCGGAACTGCAACTTTCCTACTGCACGATCGTCGCTCCGATCTCCGGGCGCATCGCCCAAAAAACGGTCCAAACCGGGAACCGCGTTTCAGTGGGACAGGCTTTGATGGCCGTCGTCGATGATAATGTCTGGATCCTGGCAAACCTCAAAGAAACCCAGCTGGAAAGAGTTCGGGTCGGGCAACCGGTCGAGATCAAAATCGATGGACTCCCGCACTACCGGTTCACGGGCCGGGTTGACAGTCTGCAACCGGGCACCGGCTCGAATTTCGCCCTGCTCCCGCCGGACAACGCCACTGGCAATTTCATTAAGATCGTCCAGCGCGTACCGGTGAAGATTCTCTTCGATCCGGAAAGCATCAAGGCAGTCCGCGACAAGATTGTTCCCGGTCTATCGACGGTTCCTAGCATCGCGGTCACCCAACCACTGATCGACAAACCTTATCCGGAAGCTCCCGAAAACGAAAAACCATCGCATCAAC
>JAFAJU010000428.1 GCA_019236035.1 Verrucomicrobiota bacterium
CGACCTGTTCAAGGTTCGCCTCCTGCAGAAAACGGGGCTCGCGCAATGCCACCGCTCCGCAGATAACCAGCAGCGCCAAGACCAGACCCAGCTCGCGGACACGCATTAGGCGAGCGGTGAAGCCGCGCGCTACCGCCGATTTGGCAGGTTGGGTCAACGCATTGCGCGAAGCTTCAGACCTGCCGTAGTCTCGTGCTGTATGAGCGGCCGCGAGCAGCAAGGCCTCGCGATCGAACGAGGCGCGGACAGACTCGGCGGCGATGCGCCCCCCGCGAAAGACGATGATCCGATCAGTCATCCCGATAACCTCACGCGCGTCATCGCTAATAAGAATCACAGCGATTCCCTCAGACGCCAGGTTAGAGATGATGCGATGTATCTCGGCCTTGGCCCCGACGTCAATCCCTCGTGTTGGTTCATCGAGGATGAGAATCTTCGGCGACGGGATAAGCCATTTGGCCAGGAGCACCTTCTGCTGGTTTCCGCCAGAGACGGTGTTCGTCAGTTGTTCGATTCCGGTTGCAACGACTCGCATCCGGCCGGCAAAGTCCCGAGCGATTTCAGACTCCCTCGGACGATCGACGACACCAAATCTGTTGGCAAGCTCTCTGAGCACCGGCAGTGTCTCGTTCGCGCGGATCGGAAATTGCAGCACCAGCCCTTGTTGATGGCGGTCTTCGGGCAGGAAGGAGATTCCCAGCCGCATCGCGTGCCGGGGAGAATCAGGTTCAACAACGCGACCATCTACCTGGATCTGGCCCCGGTCGGGCCTGGTGATGCCGAAAAGCATATGGGCCACCTCCGAGCGACCGGCCCCAACCAGACCGAAGAAGCCCAGAATTTCGCCCGCGCGCAATTCGAAGCTGACATCCTCGACGAAGCCGGCACCGGAGAGCCCCCGCACGCTAAGGATCGGGCGGCCAATCTGCAAATCTTCCTTCGGAAAGAAGGCCCCGGGTTCGGTGCCGATCATGTGACGAACAGTTTGTTCCGGAGTGAGATCGGAAGTGGGCAGAGTCGTGATGCGTTTGCCCGAACGCAGGATGGTCACTTCATCACCCAAACCGAGGATCTCTTCGATAAAGTGACTGATGAAGAGCACGGCTACGCCTTGCTTCTTCAAGTGCGCAACGATTTCGAACAGGCGGTCCACCTCGCGGCTCGAAATGCTCGAGGTGGGTTCATCCATGACCAGCACACGCGCATCAATCGACAGGGCTTTAGCTATCTCGACGACCTGACGCTCGGCGATACTCAGCATCTTCACCGGCGCACCAACGTCGATCTCTACGCGCAGGCTCGATAACAGTTCCCGCGCTCTGCTGTTCATCGCTGTCCAGTCAATCCCATACATCCCCCGCGGCTGGCGCCCGACAAAAATGTTCTCCGCGGTCGAGAGATCCGGAAAAATGGCCGGGTGCTGATGAATAACCACTATGCCTTTACGCCGCGCATCGGCGGCCCCCAGGATCGACGTGTCGATGCCATCCTTCAGGATCCGGCCGCCGTCCGGTTGATGGATCCCACCTAGAATCTTGACCAGTGTGCTTTTGCCGGCTCCGTTCTCGCCGGCCAGCGAATGCACCCGGCCGGCGCGAAGCGTCAGGTCGACATCGCTCAGAACCTCGACAGGCCCGAAGCGTTTTGTGATCCCGCGAAGTTCAATTACCGGAGCCACGGAGCTCCATTGCGGATCAGGATCGTTCAGGTTCCGCGGCCGGATGACGTCTCCGTGCTCTCCTGATGGCGCCGGTTTCACGTCGGTTTTGACGCGGGGATGCAACTCCCAGGCTGCATCCCCACGCTCTCCCCGAGACGATGGTTAGAAGTTGTAATCTTTGATGTTCTCAGGGGTGAATTGCAGCGGCTGACCGGTGATGATCTGTCCAGTCGAATCGATCTCGTATTTACCCGGCCACTTGCCCCCCGCGATCGTAAAGGAATCGCCGGCCTTCCCCTGGATCTTTCCCTCTGCCAAATACTTTGCCGCATAGTAGGTCACATAACCGAGTTTGATGGGATCCCATAGGTAGAATCCCTCGATGGTGCCATCAAGCATGTATTTCCCTGTGATGCTCGGTACGCAATTGCCAGAGACTTTGATCGTGCCTGCCTTGTGCACGGACTCAAGAGCGCGCGCAACTGCGGGGAGACCGGGGCAAGTCGGGGCGAAGATCCCGGTAAGATCAGGATACTTTGTAGTTAATGCAACGGTCGCGTCGAAAGCCTTCTGTTCGTTGTCGTATCCATAGACTTCGTCCACGATTTCGATGTCCTTGTATTTCTTGAGTTCGTCCCGGAATGCTGCAATCCAGGCATTCTGATTCGCAGCGGTTGGTTGGGCAGATACAATAGCGACCTTACCCTTGGTTCCCATGGCCTCGACCAATAGTTGGGCGCCGTATCTGCCGATCGAATCGCTCGTCGCCTGGTTGACAAAGAACGGACGCCCATCGGGTGCAGAATCCGCGTCGAATGTGACGACCTTCGCGCCGAGCTTTTGTGCGCGTTTCATAGCTGGGACCACTGCGTCCGGATCGCTCGGGGCGACTGCGATCGCGGCTACATGGCGGTCTGCCAAATTGTTGATGATTTCGACCTGCGCTTGCCCGCTCGACTGTGTTGGGCCGTAGTTGTTAGCGGTTCCCCCGATCTCTCCAGCGGCGATCCGCGCACCTGAGAGCGTGGCATTGTAGTAGGGATTGGTGGTTTCCTTGATGACCATGGCCAGTTCGAAATTGTCCGCCCCGGCTGCCTGGGCCGTCATTTTCCAGTTCGCGACCACCGGAAGGATCACTAAGATGGTCAACGCTAGTAACTGATACCGTTTCATACCGGTCCGGACTGTCACAGGTACCTTCCTCGTTACTGCGCACGAGGAATTTGAGCCCACTATGCCTATCGGCGGCACCGTGAGCACCGAGTTCAGGGGGGAACTCATCTTCATATGGGTCGGTTCTCTCTTTCTGTAGGATTGGTGTGGATAAAATATAAGCACGTCGGACTTCAGCGACCGGGTGAGGAAATGGGTGTGTACTCGGTCGCAGCGCATAGCGTCCTGTCTCCGAAAGAGCTTGTAGGTTCTATCGGGGACAAGTGTTCTTTCGGGGACAGGACACTAGATTCCCGACACTATGAGAAAAGGACCTCTGGCGTAAGCTGCTAATTTACGCCAGAATTATCGCAAAATGCGCGCGAAGCCTCGAAAACGCACGATCCTGCTAGCGCTTACATCTACCCATCACGGGTTCTATCGCGGCGCGGCGCGCTATGCCGCCGAACACGATTGGCACGTCGTTGCCGACATGATCTACGACGCCACCATACCGGTCGGATGGCGAGGCGATGGGATCCTCTCCTTCGTCGGACATTGGGAAGAACTGGCAAAGTATGTAATTTCTGCAGGCGTCCCGGTTGTAGAGATTTCGTCCGTTCGCAAGGACCTGGGCATTCCCTGCGTAATGGAGGACAACCAGGAGATCGGTCGGCTTGGTGCTGAACATCTGTTGGAAAGAAATTTCAAGAATTTTGTCTGGGCACCTTTCTGCGATGACGCCGTCAATGAGGAACGGTTCCAGGGGTTTGCAGCTTTGGTAAGGTCCGTCGGGTTCGATTGTGTGCGACTGCTGCCGGTCAACACTCGGAGGAGCGCACGTCTCAGTCGTCACGTGAACTGGACGCTACGCCGGCGCTGGGTGATCCACACGATTCAGTCGCTACGCTATCCGCTTGGCATCTTTTGCTACAACGATTGCGTTGCGGCGGACCTCGTCGACGCCTGCATTGAAGCCGGGATTCAAATACCCGACCAGGTCGCGGTTCTAGGCGTCGACAATGATCCTGTCATTTGCGATTGTGTACAGGTGCCGTTGTCCAGCGTCCGGCACGATCTCGAAGGTATGGCCTACGAGGCGGCGGCTCTCCTCGACCGGCTGATCAATGGGGAGCGCCCGCCAAAGATGCCTAAGCGGATCCCACCAAAGGGCGTTGTGACTCGCAAGAGCACAGAGGTCCTCGCCGTCGAGGACCCGAAGGTCAGCGCCGCACTCAGATATATCCAAGGAAATTTTTCCGGAGGGAATTTATCGGTGGACGACGTTGTTGCGCACTGCGGAGTTCCCCGGCGATCCTTGGAGCGCGCCTTTCGAGAAGAACTTGAGCGTACCATGCTTCACGAAATCCTCCGGGTGCGCATTAACCATGCACAAAAACTTCTGGAAACGACTCCGCTTTCGGTCACCGATATCGCAGCACAGTCCGGATTCGCGAGTCTGAACCATTTTTTCCGCGTGTTTCACGCGCGGACCGGGCTAACCCCGCGAGCCTTCCGGCTCGCTCGGGGTCAGCCGTTTACTTATGACTAATTTCCCCTTTTAAAGTTCAGGTCCCTGGCACTGGTGCCAAAATAGTATCTCGAAAATCATCGCTGTCTGCTCACCACGAGTCTTGGACAGATCCTTGCCACGGAGTGGCGACAGACCGAAGGCCATAGCGACTCGATTTATGCCAAGAACAACGGAAAAGATAAATCACTTGATTTCTGTTAACTCTTATTATAAGAGTGAGTGCGTCGTCCTATGATAGCCACCGATGCTCCGGACGACCGCGAAACCGAACGCGTGTCTGGCCGGGCTCTGATCGTGGAGGTGATGCAAGTACCGATCCACTCAAAAAGAAACGCGTTCGCGAGCATCCGAAATCTCCATTCAAGAATCTGAAGAAACAAACATGCCTTCTCACACTACTTCCAAAATCTTCGTTGTCGGCGGCACTGGCGCTCAGGGCTTGCCTGTTATCAAAACTCTAGTCGCCGACGGGAAATATTCAGTTAGGGCCCTTAGTCGCGACGCCGCCTCCCGTCGTGCGAAAGCGCTACTTGAGTTTGGCAACGTCGCGATCCTTGAGGGGACGTTCGCCGATGAGGAGACGTTGCGGCAAGGATTCCACGGGTGCGACGGGGCTTTTATCAATATCGATGGCTTCAATACCGGTGAGAAGACCGAGATGTATTGGGCAATC
>JAFAJU010000431.1 GCA_019236035.1 Verrucomicrobiota bacterium
GCGAGGTATTGGAATTCGGGCATGGTTAGTTTTTGGTGATCAACTGGCTCGTGACAGACGCCTTTCGAATCGTTTCCTCGTTCCGAAACTGAATAGCAAGTTTAAATGGAATCAGCCCCCGCACACAGGCTTCGACCGCTTTCTGGTAAATAGATTTACCGCCCTGCGCGAGTTGTTCCTCGAGGATATCCCACGAAGGATTTTTATTGGAGATGAGTTGTTTCATCCGAGGGGTGGCGACGAAACTTTCCGCCAGCAATATTCGGCCTCGAAAATGTGTGTGATTGCATTGCGAACATCCATGAGCGTCTCTGAAATTGGACCTGCGGCCAAACCACGATTGGGGGATTCCATTTGTCTCCAGGTCGCTTTCGGTAGGAGCGGGTGCCGGAAACGAGCAGTTCGGGCAGAGCCTCGGAACCAGCCGTTGGGCTATGACGGACGAAAGTGTATCCGCGACCATGTAGGGTTGGATGCCGAGGTTGATCAACCGGTGTGGGGCGCTGGCCGCCGTATTAGTGTGGAGGGTGGTATAGACGACGTGACCGGTTTCGGCTGCACGAATGACCTCAAAAGCGGTCTCTTCCGTTCTGGTCTCACCCACCATAATATAGTCCGGATCTCGCCGCATGGCTGCGGCGATATATTGATCGAAGGTCAGTGGCGGACTGACTTCGGTTTGAACTACGAGCGGTATTTCTCGCTCGACCGGATCCTCGCCGCTCATCACAGAATATTTGGCCCGGTCGATACAGAAAAGTGTTGCGTAGAGAGTCGTGCTTTTCCCGGACCCTGTCGGACCGCAGACCAGGGTCAGGCCGTGGTCGCTGTCAATGGAGCGCTGCAGTATATCGATTTCATGCTCCTCAAAGCCCAGTTCGCGAATGGTCTTCAGAGCCGCGTTGGCTTCCGCCAGTCGCAGTGAGACGTGATCGCCGTGAATCGTCGATTGAGAGCAGACCCGCACCTCGATCATCTTTGATCCGATTTCGATCGAGAACCGGCCGTGCTGCGCGATCGAGGTAGGCTGGATATCGATCGTCGACATCAACTTTATTCGGTTGCAGATCGCTTGGTAAATCGCTTTGGGAATCGGATCCGGAAAATCGTGCAAAAGGGTGTCTGTCCGGAAACAAACCCGCACGGTATTGCGGAACGGGATCAGATGGATATCGGTCGAGAGCGTCTTGTCGGCGTGGGTTAGCATCGTGTTGACCAGATCAATGACGGTGGCATCCTCGCTAAAGATCCGTTCCTGCACCTGGACCGTATCTATCCGCTTGATTTCCTGGGACTCGCTTTTGGCGTAGCCCTCGGCTTCTTCAGCCAGGCGCTTAGTGAGCGAGGCCACTTCCATAACTGCGTTGCTCTTGATGGCAACTTCGAGTTGGTCAGAAAGAACCTGGACAAACCGGGTTGTGATTCGACCGCCCAGTTCTGTTGTGATCCGGCTGATTTGGTCCAAGCGCGGCCGATCTCCAGCGATCGCGACCGTCAGCTCTTTCTCGTGAAGGTATAGGGGCAAGACTTCACATTCGCTCCTGGCCTTCGCTGAAATTTTCTCGGCAACCTCAGCAGGGATCTTGAAACTGCTCAGAATGAGCAGTGGTAGCGGCCGGTTTTTAGGCAGGGAAAGTTCCTCGCTGCACGCCTCGGTGAAGTCATAAAACGATTCTCTCAGAATTTCTTGATTCTTCAGCTTTGTCTGGTAGCGCTTGAAGCTTTCCGGCGGGCAATAGACCAGATTCAGGGTGTAGCCGCGAAATAGGCTCGCAAACATTCGCAGGTAAAATTCACTCGGGCGCACCAGAGGTAGAGGACAGACCAGGGTCGCCGCCTCCAGTCTCGTATTAAAAGCCAGCGGGAGGAATAGTGCGGCTTCCGTTAACGGCCAATCTTCCTCGAGTTGGGGGCTTGGCAGGGCCAGCGGGTCAACCAGTACGTCCCGGCGCGAATGCTTGAATGCAAGATCAAACGTCGTCCTGGGATCCCGATCGCAGGTCAGATCGTAGGCCGTATAAAGATCAGCCTGGGGTTCGTGGACAATGAGAAAATCGCTCAAGTCCGACCCCAAACAAGTTGCTACGCCTTCCAAATCGTAAAAGCGCCACGCCTTTGTCGCTATGGGATTTGTGATCGGCTTTCCTTCGTCGGCGACCTTGCCGCGGGAATCGCCTTGGTATCCTTGCTCGTTTTGTACCACAAGTACCGATCTCCAAATTCAGTCAGGAGGCTCCCAATTGAGTGCGGTCAGCGGGGTAGAACTCACGTTTGTCCAAGGTAGGGCCCGAGTTAACTCCCCGGCGAAAGAGATACGACTCTTTGTCGGAGATCGATTTAAAATCCAGCCGCCGTTGGACCCGTTGCTCGACGTATTTTGCCACTTCTGTAGGAGTGCATCCTCGGTAAAGAATAAGCGAACCAAAGTTCGGCAAAAGGTTCTTGATCTCTTCGGGGCCGCCCAGTTTCTTTTCCAGCTTCTCCGGATTTCGCACCGCAAGCAGGGGGTGAAGCTTGAGGCTTTTCGATGCGCTGAAAAACGCCATGTCCTGTGGGGCCGCAATTTCTGAGTAATCGTCGCAAACAAACAGAATTCTCTTCGTAAACTCCAGTTGGAACGACCGCAGCCGCGTCTTGTCGCGTACCACGGATTCAAACTGGCTCTTGAGGGCCAGAGCGCTCAAAATGTTGTGATCGCCAACCTCGAACAGGACGTATTTTGATTCGTCAAAAATCAGATTCCAGTCCAGGGTCGGGTGTTCGATGCGGGTGATTGGGTCGAGGACCCGCATCAGAGTCTTCTGGTCCTCTTGTTTGTAGTTGGGTTCCGGATCCAGCCAGCTTTCACGCACGGCTTTTACTTCCTCCGGAAACTGGCCGCCGGCTGCTTTGGATGAGAGAAACTTTTCAAGGGCGCTGTCGCTGTAGATGATCTGGTAGAGCTGGACGGTGTTGAGCAAACGAAGCTTAGCCAGCAGTTCGCACAAGTTTTCCAGGAACGGGAAACAGTGCAGTTCCCGGTCCGGGCGCAGGAAGTTAACGTTCTCAATGAGCTCCTGAGCCACCTGTCTGGGCTTGAGGAGCAGGCAGAGTGGGTCGAATCCTTCAATCCGCACAATCGTCTTGCCTTTGAGGGAGAAGGTTTTTTCAAAAGGCGCCGGGTCAGAGGTGAAAACCAGCCCAAGAGTGTCCTTTGCGGCCAACTGCAGCACACAGTCCTCCAGCAACCGGCTTTCGTCACAGTAGATAAGGACTCCCTGTTCTACTTCGGCGCGGCTAATCGGCGTTGAAATCGTTTCCTGATAGGCTTCAGCCCATTGGAAAGGCAACATGCGCTGGTCTGCCGGGATTTTTTCGAGCAGCGCCGCCAAAAGAGAAATCTGGCCCAGCTCAATTTCGCCAGTTTTGTATTTCGACAACGTGCTCGGCGTTATGCCCAGGTCGCGGGCAATCTCTTTATCGGTGATCTGACGGCCATTGAGAGAACTGTACAGATTGATCGCAGAGTTGATGATGAAGTTGCCTTTTTTGATCGTCTTCCCGACATGTCTGGTAAGCTCGGCCATGTTAAGCTGTTTCTCTAAGAACTGCCCGTCCGTACAAATGATTCGCCACGGCCCGAACCCTTGAAAGTTTTCTCGAAAGTGCGACGCGCGCAGCGTGGAACCGGCCTCGTGCTCCGGTCAAAAATCGGAATGCTCTGCCGCGGTCTCCTGCTGTCATTCCAATGATTTGACTCAATCTAAACGCAAGCTCGCAAAATCAAAAACATTATGCGATAGATACCAAATCAGTGCGGAATTGGCCAACAAATGTTCCAATCTGCACCATCT
>JAFAJU010000451.1 GCA_019236035.1 Verrucomicrobiota bacterium
ACCAGGTTGTAGGTAAATGAGTCGTAGTTGTCCAAAACCAGGATCATAAAATCTGCTCGGCTCGCTCAATGGCCCGAAAAGTGGCCATAGCTTTGTTAACGCTCTCCTGATATTCGAGCTCAGGTACGGAATCGGCCACCACGCCGCCTCCGGCTTGTACATAGGCGGTCCCCTCCTTCAGCACGACGCTACGCAGCGCGATACAGGAATCGAGCTGGCCATCGAACCCGAAATATCCGACGGCCCCGGCGTACACGCCGCGCTTACCTTTCTCGAATTCGTAGATGAGCTGCATGGCTCGAACCTTGGGTGCTCCGGAGACAGTTCCGGCCGGAAAGGTCGCTCGCATGACGTCATAGGCGGTGTAGCCCGGGTGAAGTTCTCCGACCACGTTCGAAACGATATGCATAACGTGACTGTATCGTTCGATCGCCATGAATTCCGTGACACTGACCGACCCGTAGTCGGAGATCCTGCCCACATCATTCCGAGCCAGATCAACCAGCATCAGATGCTCCGCGCGTTCTTTCGGATCGGCTAGCAGTTCTTCGCTCAGACGCTCATCCTCCTCGCTGGTACCGCCTCTTTGCCGGGTTCCGGCGATGGGACGAATCTCGACCGTGCGGCCCCGGAGCCGGACGTGGACTTCCGGCGAACTGCCAACCAAGGCGAATTTCTCCCCAAGGCGCAGGCAGAACATATAAGGAGAGGGATTGATAAATCGCAGCGCGCGATAGAGCGCCACAGGGTTCCCATCAAATCTGGCTTCAAACCGTTGCGAGGGAACCATCTGAAAGATGTCACCCGCTTCAATATGACGCTTTGCCTTGCGGACCATCTCGTAGAATTCTTCCTGAGCCGTATTGCTGCGCGGGTTTAATGAAATCGATACAGGCGCAGAGTTCATCAGACGCGGTTTGGTCGGCGTTTCGAGCTTGTCGACGATCTGTTGGATCTTTCTCGCGGCAACGTCGTACGCCTCATCAACTTTCCCTCCGTCAATGAATGCATTCGCACAGATTTTCAGCCGCCGAAACCGATGGTCGAAGACCAGAAAGGTGTCTGTCACCATAAACACCATTTCGGGCAGACCCAATTGGTCCGGGGGCGGCTCTCCCACCGTCGGTTCGAAGAACCGCACGGCGTCATATCCGATATAACCGACGGCGCCGCCACTGAACGGCGGAAATCCGGGCAGCGCGACTGCCCGATATTTTGCCATGAGTTTTTCCAGCTCCGTCAGCGGGTCGACTGAGGAATCAAACTCGCGCAGCCGGCCATCCTCTTCAATGACGATATGCCGGCCCCGGGCTTCAAAATAGATGCCGGGCTCACTGCCTAAGAATGAGTAACGACCGACATGATCGTTGCTTTCCGCTGATTCGAACAGGAAAGATCGAACCCCGTTATCGATTTTTTCAAAAACCGCGATGGGCGTGTCGTAATCGGCGACGAATTCTGTCCAGATCGGAATGAGATTGCCCTTTTCTGCCAACTCCTTGAAATCCGAACGGGATGGAAAAAGTGGTAGTGAGGTCATTTCTGGTACACTTGCTCGGGATCGAAGAGCTTTTCTTCATTCACAGGCTTTGGCTCGCCGTCAAAATCGAGCTCTTGGAAGAAACAGCTCCGGTAGCCTGTATGGCAGGCTCCGGAACGTTGTTCTACTTCAAAAAGCAGCGTATCACGATCGCAATCGGTAAACCAGCGAATTAGCCGCTGGGTATGTCCGCTCGTCTCGCCCTTCAGCCAGAGTTGTTGGCGGGACCGGCTCCAATAATGCATCAAACCGGTCTCAAGCGTTTTCGCGATCGATTGCCGGCTCATCCAGGCCATCATCAGAACTCTGCCCGGTAAGGTCGCTTCGCGCACGATCGCCGGGATCAGTCCGTCGGAGGTGTACTTAAAATCGAGATTCATTAAGTGAATTCAAAGCACTAACTCACGGTCGAACCTTCTTCAAGTGACCACGATCTAGCCAACCGCCGCAACGTAACACGGGCGTCCCGCCCGTGACCTCGTAACATGGGCATCCCGCCCGTGATCTTCGTGACATGGGCGTCCCGCCCGTGACCTCGTAACATGGGCGTCCCGCCCCTGATCTCGTAACATGGGCGTCTCGGCCCGTTGCAACGGCGAAGATCACGGGCGAGACGCCCATGCTACGAAGATCACAAGCCAGAAGCCCCATTCACCCTCCCGACGTAGCACCGCGCCCAGCTCGACCAGTAAATCAAGGCTGGATGCCTCTCTGACTCAAACATAGCTTGACGGGTTGGCTG
>JAFAJU010000611.1 GCA_019236035.1 Verrucomicrobiota bacterium
CTTAATCATGACGTCACACACTTTGACGGACCGAAAATCCACCACGTTATGAATCATTTGTCGTTCGATGCTGCTCAACATCCCCATCCGTTCAACTTCGCTGGTGACGTATTTCAAGTCCTCCCTGGCAACAAATATTTCGCGCGGACGGCTCAGGCCGAGCACGCTTTTGGCAAAGAAAGATCCGACATAAATTGCCGGTGTTAGCACGATGGAGGCGACATCGAGGAGGATGGCCAGCGATGCTAGCCTTCGATAGGGGATACGCCGAAAGACCGCCTGGGGCAAAAGCTCCACCACAAGAAGAAACAAGGGCAAGCCAAAAACGAGCGTGAAGAAATACCCTGGCCAACCAAACCAGCCCACCAACGTATTCACGAGTAAAACCAAGGCGACAATGTTCAGCAGGCTGGTGATAATCAGCGAGGTCACCAGCAACCGCGCGGGCCGTTCCAAAATCTGCTGAAGTTGAATCGCGGCACGATCTTTATGGCGCGCAAGGTGGCGCAAGCGAAGCCGGTTCAAAGAGAGTATGCCAGCCTCTGTACCAGAGAACAGAAATGATGCAGCGAGGCAAAAAATCAAGACAAACCAAGTCATTCGCCGGACTCCGATGACGACGTTTTTTCGACCGCTACTTCGAGAACACGTTTGCGGCTGCTTTGGCGGATTTCGAAATGGAGCGGCGGAATATCCACGGTTGTTCCGGGCTTCGGCAAGTAGCCGAGTTGATTGAAGATCAGCCCGCCAATAGTATCGAGACCTTCCCGCTTTAGATCGACGCCAATCAGTTCGCCCAGATCGTCGAGCCGGGCGCTTCCGCTCGCCAACCACTTTCCCTGGCCGATCTCCTCAATGTAAAGGGCTTCGTCACCACGCGGCACGGCGTCGCCGATCACTTCTTCGACGATATCGTTAAACGTGATGACACCTTCCGTACCGCCAAACTCGTCTACCACGATGGCAAGACGTTGCGTGTGTCTAAGAAAAGCCCGCAGCAGATCCAGTGCTCGCATGGTTTCCGGTACGAACGAGGGCGCCTCCAGGTGCTCGGAGTAATGTTCGTCATGGTTCAAGAGGAACCGTCTGACGTCGAGCACGCCGAGGATTTCGTCCGGACTATCGCCGTAGACTGGGACTCGGCTGTGCCGTTTGATGCGGACCAATGCGATCACCTCCTCGTTCGAGAGGGTGTCTGGTATGGTGAAGGCGTCGACTCGGGGCGTCATGCAATCCTTCACAGTCTTGTCGCCCAGTTTGATTATCTCCTGGATCATTTCCCGTTCGTCCGGGCTGAGCTGCCCCTCTTCGACGCTGAGCTCAACCAGAGTCACGAGTTCTTCTTCATCGAGGCGATCCTGAGGAATCGGTTGCTCCTTCGCGACCAGGTCAGCGGCTCGTTCAGCAAGCTCCTGCAGAGATCGCGAAAGCGGCTCTGCGACCGGCATCAGCACGCCGAGAATCTGGATCGCGCTTTTCGAGAAATGGAACGGATTCGCCAGTGCGAGAACCTTGGGCAAAAGATCGCAAACGAAGACGATCAGTCCGAAAATCGCGAGAGTCTTGACCCAATTTGGTGCCGGCATTGGAATTGCATTGATGAAAACCAGCGCAAGAATGATCAGCGGAATGTTGATCAGCGTATCCGTTAAGAGAATCACGCTGAGGACGCGCCTTGGATTCACCATTAATTTTTCAAACTGCTCTGCGACTACGGGCTCACGCTCCCTCCAACGCCGCACTTGAAATCCGCTGATCGAGAAAAGGGCGGTCTCCATACCGGAAAAGAAGGCTGAGGCACCAGCCAACAATGCAAGGACCACAAAGCTCAGCACCGCTAGTTCGATCGACATTTGCCGCAATCCGCCCAGGCAGATTTCCCAACTGCACGGAATTCTCTTTGCGCTCAGCGGACTGACAAGCAAATTCAAGAGGAACAGGAATGAAAAAAGGCGAACGAATCCAAGCGTACGTTGAATCCCTGGGCACAGGATCGAAGCACAACTCATTTTACATCGGGTACTTTATCTGCTTCAACGAACAGAAGTACTACGAAGCGCACGATGTATTGGAGCAACTCTGGCTGAAGTCTTCCGAACCCACGAACCAATTTTTCAAGGGCCTCATACAATTGGCCGGCGCCTTCGTGCATCTGCAGAAGCAGCACCGGCGTCCTGAACATGTGACCGACGGGCGTCGAATTCGTCCAGCCTGGCGGTTGTTTAAGCTCGCACGCGCTAATCTCGAGCCCTTCTCACCCCGTTTTCTAGATCTTGACGTTCGATCGGTCCTCGAACTTTGTTCCAGGAATATCCTTGAGATCGAGGGAGCGGAGTTCCAGCGGAATCCCTGGACGCCGATCGCCGCCCCGAAGCTGGCCATCCTATCAACCGAGGTCGGCCCGGATGACTTCTCGATTGCCTTGCCGGGGAACACAAATAGAGTTTCGGCCATTTAGGAGCATGCGGAATATTGTGAAAAGTCTTTTGGTCGGAGCCGTATCACTCAGGTTTATGTCTGCGGCAATAGCCCAAGTGGCGGCGGCTTACGTGGTTGCTGATCACACCACGGGCTATGTCCTGGACGCCTACAAGGCTGGGGAGAAACGCCAGATTGCGAGTCTAACCAAAATCGCTACGGGGAAAGTTGTGCTCGATTGGGCAGCGAAGACTGGAGCAGACCTCGCGCAGCAGGTTGTGATACCGCAGCAAGCGATCCTGGAGTCAGGCGGTATAAATCCGATGGGACTGCAGCCGAACGATCTGATCAGTTACCGCGATTTGATTTATGCCGCTTTGATGCAATCAGATAACACCGCGGCTGCCACTTTGGCGTACTACGTCGGAGCGGCGCTCCGTCCCGAGGGCGGCGAGCGGATGCGCGAACTCGGCGCGATTGAGGCATTTGTCGCTCAAATGAATGCCTTGGCGAGGCAGTTGGGCATGGAGCGAACGCTCTTTGTGAATCCCCACGGTCTAGAGCCGCGCAAAGGACTCCAACCGTACTCGACAGCGCTCGATATGGTAAAACTGACCGCTTATGCAATGAAAGATGCTGCCTTCCGGTTTTACGTCTCACAAAAGGAACGTAAAATTTCGTTTAACAGGGGCGGTCAAGTTTCCCAATATCTTTTGCGCAATACTAATGACCTCGTCGGAACTTCGGGAATAGACGGCGTTAAGACGGGCCGA
Organism: Verrucomicrobiota bacterium; assembly: GCA_019236035.1. GTDB lineage: Bacteria > Verrucomicrobiota > Verrucomicrobiia > Chthoniobacterales > JAFAMB01 > JAFAMB01. The sequence continues at coordinate 3,192 of JAFAJU010000611.1, forward strand.
ACTGCGAAGGCGGGCGAGTGTATCATCATTTCGTCTCAACACGATCCGCAAATAACCCAGCAGGGCGGCACTACTCTGGTCACTCCGAGGCGTCTGAACGTGGTCGTTTTGGGGGCCAGCGACCGGATCGCAGCGGCAAATCAATTGTTAAGCCGCGGCTGGACGCTGTACGACCAGTGGGCGGCGGCTGGGCGGCCGATGGAAAATCAAGCTGTTCAACGGTAGCCGGGACATATACCAACTCATCCGATCCCCACCCTCACTATTCCCAATGGATCCTTTGCTTGAGCTGCTTCATCAAAACGCCAATATTCCCCGACCGGACCTGGCCAAAATGCTAAATCTCTCAATCGAAGAGATCGACCGTCGGATCGATCAATACGAGAAGGAGCGCGTCATTCTGGCCTACCAAGCCGTGGTCGATCCGGAAAAAATCGATGCCGATGCGGTAACAGCATTCATCGAAGTCAGCATCACTCCGGAAAGAGGAGGCGGCTTCGATCGGCTCGCTGAACGGATCGCGCGTTTCGACGAAGTCAAAAATTGTTGGTTGATGAGCGGCGGATACGATCTCGCCATCATGGTCGAGGGCAGTAATCTCCGCGAAATCGCCAGATTTGTTTCCGAGAAACTGAGCACAGTAGACGGAGTTATCTCGACCGCGACGCGATTTCGCCTGAAGACTTACAAACAAAACGGCGTATTGCTGAGTCACACCGCTAACGCCGAGAGATTGCCAGTGTCACCTTAGAAACGCCTAGAGGGCGAGGCTCAGGGTAGGGCGAAGCTCCGCCTGAGCCGCGGCCACGGCCCGGACGGAGCCTCGCCCGACCCTGACCTTCGCCCTACCGGTTTCCAGCCTAGTTTTTGCCGATGGATTTCACCAAATATATTGCCGATCATGTCCGCGAGATTCCCCGCTCGGGCATTCGAGACTTTTTCGAAGTGGTTCAAACAATGACCGATGTCATTTCTCTCGGCATCGGCGAACCGGACTATGTGACTCCCTGGCGGATCCGGGAAGCTGCCATTTTCGCGATGGAGAAAGGGAAGACTGGATATACCTCGAACCTCGGTTTGCCGAAACTGCGTCAGGCGGTTGCGAAGTATATTGAGCAACGGTGCGGGGTGAGTTATCAACCCGAAGCCGAGGTTTTGATCAGTGTGGGAGTATCGGAAGCGCTCGACCTCGCCCTGCGGGCCCTGCTCAACCCCGGCGACGAGGTTATCTTTCACGAGCCGAGTTATGTTTCGTATAACCCGAGCGTGCTGCTCTCTTACGGGAAGCCGGTAGCCGTCCGCACTTCCTCTGAACATGAGTTTCGTGTTCTGGCGCAAGATATCGATCGCGTCATCACGCCACGCTCCAAAGCGCTGTTGTTGAGTTTTCCCACAAACCCAACTGGAGGAATCCTTCGGGCTGAAGATTTGGAACCCATCGCTGAAATTTGCAGACTGCGCGATCTAGTAGTCCTCTCAGACGAAATCTATTCCGAATTGGTCTACGACGGCACTGAGCACGTCTCCATCGCCTCCCTGCCAGGGATGAAAGACCGGACGGTTCTCTTAAATGGGTGCTCCAAGTCCTATGCGATGACCGGTTTCCGAGTTGGTTACGCTTGTGCCCCCGGACCGATGATCGAAGCGATGATGAAGATTCATCAATACGCCATCATGTGTGCTTCGATCATGTCACAGGAGGCGGCTATCGAAGCACTGGAAAACTGTCAGAAAGAGGTGGGCATCATGCGCGAAGACTACGAGCGCCGGAGAAACTTTGTGGTTAGTCGCCTGAACGAGATCGGTCTTCCGTGCCACACGCCGAAAGGCGCCTTCTATGTGTTTCCCGAAATCAGTTCAACAGGCCTGAAGAGCAAAGATTTCTCCCTTCAACTCCTGAGATCAAAAAGAGTAGCAGTCGTTCCTGGCAGCGCTTTCGGGGTTTCGGGCGAAGGTTTTGTGCGTTGCTGTTTCGCCACCGGGCTCGACAAACTCAAAGAGGCCATGGACAGGATCGCGGAGTTTGTCACGGAGATCAGATCCAGACAGACATGAGCAAGCCAGTGACAAAGGCTGTCATCCTCGCTGCGGGGCGCGGTACACGTATGCGAGAACTGACCCACGAGCTACCCAAGCCAATGGTGGAGGTTCGCGGTAAGCCGATCCTGCGCTATATCGTCGACGGCCTTCACGATGCGGGGATCACGGAAATATTAGTCGTGGTTGGGTATCGGCAGCAGGTGGTTCGGGAGCATTTCCGAGACGGTTCAGAGTTTGGTGTGAAAATAACTTACGTAGAGCAAGTTACGCAAGATGGCACAGGAAAAGTCGTTGAACTCGCCAAAGAATTCTGTGGGGGTGATCCATTCGTTCTCAGCTACGGCGATATCCTTGTTGATCCGTCAAGCTATATCCCTCTCACCCGGCCAGGTGACGCCGAAATGATGCTGACCGTGCGGTACGCAGAAGACACCTCGGAAGGGGGCGCTGTCTACCTGAACAATGCCTTCGAGCTGGTCGATATCCAGGAAAAGCAGAGTCGAGACCAGGCGAACACACCCTGGTATAACGCCGGCATTTACACCTTCAAACCGGCGATTTTTTCGTACGTTGCCCGCTTACAGAAGTCACCCAGAGGCGAATACGAATTGACTGACGCAATTCGCGCCATCGCTCGGGATGGAAAGAAGGTGCAGGCGGTCGAGATCAAAGGCTATTGGACCGACATTCGGGACCCGGAAGCTCTAGCGGAGGCTAATGAGAAACCCCCGAGCCTGCAATGAGCTGGTCGCTTCGGCTTTTGCTTGATTTTTGCGGCTAGCGCGCAAAAATCACGCGCTAGCCGAAGCGACCAGCTCATTGCAGGCTACCTATATGCGGATCGGTTTTGCACAGATCAACACTACGGTTGGCGACATCCGAGCAAATCGGCTCCGGATTTTCTCGGCATACCAAGCGGCGGTTTCGTCAGGGGCAGATCTGGTGTTGACCCCGGAACTGGCCCTAACCGGGTACCCGCCTCAAGACCTGATATTCAAATCTGGATTTGTTCCGGAAACGCTTGAGTCGCTCAATGAGTTGCAGGGCGCTGTGGGGACTGTACCGCTCCTGGTCGGCTATGTGGACATTAATCCGAGTAAAACGGGTAAACCGTTTGTAAATGCTTGCGCTGTTTTAGTTAAAG
>JAFAJU010000050.1 GCA_019236035.1 Verrucomicrobiota bacterium
ACGCAGGAGTTGAGGGGGCAAACCGCCGATGGTCTGCAGACCATCGGGAGGCTGCGAGAGTTGCAAGAGAAACCTGACCTCAAGCTTACTACCGGATTGTTTGACGAAGCGATCCTCAAGGCTTGGCAGACAACGAAAACAAATCAAGGATCGGCTTACGAGGAGGCTGTGAAATCGAATTACCAGGGAGAGGTATCCGGGCTTCCATGGGAGATCGTGCAGGATACGATGAAATCAGCGCGCAGTCTGTCGGCGATTCTCACGGAACCCTATGTGCTCGGCAGGGCAGAGGAGACGTTGCAACCCCAGATCGATAAGTCCGGGAGTTTAGATCGGAACTCTTTCTATGACCTGCTTGATTACCGCGTGGCCGTCTGGTTGAAACTCCCTGTAAACGCGATTCGAGTTGAAATCTTGAGCTCGTATGTAGCCGCCCACGACACCCAAAAACCGGATATCTGGGGTGGACGCGAGGTCAGCCTCTCCGCGAACGATCAATTGGCCGAGGTCCGAGTCGGGATCTGGGATTCCGGCGTCGATACCACTCTTTACCTGAACCGGCAATACAGCTACGCGAATTCAGGACCTTACCCTTCTCAGGGTTTGGCTTTTACCGACGACGGCTACCCTTCCGATTCAACCTTGACCCCGCTCTCTGCCGAGCAGAAGCAGCAGTATTCGGGTGTCGAAGACGATCTTGAAGCACTATCTGATCTGCAGGCAGGTATCGAAAGCCCGGCCGCAGCTGCATTCAAAAAGCGCCTGCCACAGCTCTCCAAGAATGATGTTCAGGCGATGTTTAAGCGACTCGACTTTTTCGGCAACTATGTTCACGGGACTCATGTCGCAGGCATTGCGGTTCGCGGAAATCCTGCGGCGAAGATCGTAGTGTTCCGATTCAATGACAGCCTGAGCCGCGAATTAAATTTCCCGCCGACCACGGAGTGGGCAGAGCGCATGGCTTCTAACTTCAAGAAGATTGCTGCGTTTTGCAGGGATCAAAATGTCAGAGTCGTTAATATGAGTTGGGGCGATGACCTGCACGAGTTTGAGGAATGGCTTGCGCGAACGAAGGAAGGCGAAGACCCCGACCAGAGAAAGCAAGAAGCCATGAAACTCTTCGAAATCTGGAGGCAGGCCATCGTTGACACGATTAAGAGCGCGCCAAATACGCTTTTTGTCACTGCCGCGGGGAACTCAGACAGCGACGCGAGCTTTTTGCAAGATGTACCGGCGTCTTTGGAACTTCCTAACCTAATAACAGTCGGCGCCACTAACCAAGCGGGTGATGCAACTACATTCACCAGCTACGGAAAAACCGTGCTTGTCTATGCCGACGGTTTTCACGTCGAAAGTTCTATTCCGGGCGGAAAAACAGTTAAGTTTTCGGGTACTTCGATGGCTTCCCCGGCCGTCACAAACCTTGCCGCGAAGCTGTTCGCCGTCGATGCGTCGCTCACACCTGAGCAAGCACGGACCCTGATCGTCGAGGGTTCAACACCGAGTGAAGACGGGCGTCGTAAATTGGTAGATGAACGTCGCACCATCGAGCTGGCGCGAATCAACAAAGAAAAGTCGCGAGGCGGCACCTCGTCCTCGAGCAACCGGTAGTTAAACCCAAACTCCGAAGTTAGGGCATCGTGCTCCTGCTCGATTCGAAAACCTTGTCAAATGCAATCGGTTTTATTACAAAAGCGAGCATGCGTTCCCTCATAACTCTCATTATCATCGCTGCTTTTGCAGCGGCCCCCCTGGTTCGAGCTGCCGATACGACACCGAGCCCTAGTCCCGAGGCCTCGGCGTCTCCTGCAAAGAAGCACGGCAAAAAATCGACCGCCGCGACAAATCCCTCCCCTACTCCAAGTCCCGCAGCCGCCACTGGAACCCCGGCTGCAAAGCACAAAGCACCTGAGCCTCAGGCGACGCAGGCGCCGGGTGGCGGAAATGGCCAGGTCTGGGTCAACACGGAAACTCACGTTTACCATAGGGAAGGCTCTAAGTGGTATGGCAAGACCAAAAAAGGGAAATACATGAGCGAAGCCGACGCGGTTAAAGAGGGGGACAAACCCGCGAAAAACGAGAAGCAATAGTCAATGAATCTCGGGGGCTCGCCGGCTTCAACCCTGGGCCTGGAGTTTGGCCATTTTTAGCGCTAGCTCTCCTTTTTGCGTTTACCTAGGGCTGCGTGACGGGCCGAAACCGGCCCGTCACTTGCCCTAGGCTTCTTTGATGTCGCGCCTTCGGCGCTGGAACCCGCCGGCACTTTCCGGTAACCCAGCCAGCAACCCGTTCGTCTAGAACGGAATCTGTATGAGGAAAATTGCCATAACACTCTTATTGCTCGTATCCGCCACGAGTTTGTTCGCTCAAACCGCAGATCCAAGTTCCACCGATCAAGGCAAACCGGGGACTCCGCCGGCTGAAAAGCCGAGGAAACAATGTTTTTGGGATCGGCTTAATTTGACCGATGATCAAAAAGACAAACTCAAAGAGATCAGGGAAGCTGATCGGGATAACCTGCGCTCTGCCCGGGCCCAGGTGAAAATAGCCAGAGAATTGTTGAAAGCTGCACTGTTGGCAAACCCGGAGAATATCGCAGATATACAGACCAAGGCGACTAACCTGGCGAATGCGCTGAGTACGAGTTCGGTCCAGACGGCGTTGCATTACGCAAAGATTAGCGCGGTACTCACGCCTGCACAGCGGGTGGAGGCGGAAGAGGCATTGGAACATCGCTTCCGCAACTGGCGCAAACGTTTCGGTGGCCGGCAAGACGGCCCATCGAGAGAACAAAGCTCCGGGTCAGAAGATGACTCTCCGGAGCCTGAATCGTAGAGCAAAGTAGGCGAAGCGTCCTCGCTTTGCTCTCTGGAGAACAGAGCAAACCGAGACGGTTCGCCTACCTTACTTCATCCGATTAAAAGTCCCTTGAAGCAGTTCGAGATCGCTGGGCGCGCCGAGCTTCGCCCTGGTCGTCTCGACCAGCTTTCTCTCGAAAGCATTCTTGGTGGGGCGATCACTTTCGAAGAAGACGCCAAAAAGGCCGGGAAACGGCAGGTCAGCCAGCCGATAGGCCGCCAGCTCGTCGGTCACATCGTGGCGAACCTCGTCCTCGGGAGTGCCATCCCACTTTTTTTCATCGATCAGTTTGAATTCGCCCCCTTTGCGAGGATTAGCCGGGTCAAAGGCACCGGGGTAAAACTCAACGCATTCGGATAGGCATTCGACCACCGAAAAACCATCGTGATCCATCGCGCGCTCGATCACCTGGATCATGTGATTGACCTGCGTAGCGTGCGTCCGTGCGATAAACGTCGCACCGGCAGCGAGCAGTTTCTTGATTGGATTGACCGGCTGATCGATCGCTCCGGTGGGATCAGTCTTGGATCTGTACCCGATCGGCGACGTCGGTGACGTCTGCTTTTTCGTCAGACCGTAAACAAAATTGTCCATGATGACATAGGTCATCCGGATATTCTTTCGCGCGCCGTGATCAAGATGATTGCCTCCGATGGAAAAACCATCCCCATCCCCGCCAAAAAGAAAGACGTGGAGATCCGGGCGAGCCAGGCTGACGCCGGATGCTAACGGCACGGCGCGACCATGGATAAAATGGGCGCCATGAGAATTTACAAAATACGGAAAACGCGATGAGCAGCCGATCCCCGCCAGCGTCACAATGCTTTCGTGCGGGAGCTGGCGTTTCTCCAGAATTTTGTAAAATGCGGCCAGCACGGCGAAATCGCCGCAACCGGGACACCACGTTGGATGGTCGGCTGTGATGGCTTTTTTGGTCAATTTCTCCGGTTGTGGAGCAATCGCAGGTGCGTTGTTTTCGGTAGCGCTCATGGCAAAATTCCTTGGAGAATTTCTTTGATCCGAAATGTCAGGCCATCCGTTTTGGTCAGGCTGCGAATTTTCGGGTCGCAAAACCGGGCGCGGAGGATCGTCGCCAACTGACCATACCCGTAAAGACCCTGGTCATTCATTTCGACGACGACAATTTGATTAAATCGAGCGAAAACATTTTCAAGGCCGTTGGGCAGAGGATGCAGGTGCCGCAGGTGCAGCGATGCAATGCCCTTGTCACGTTCTCGCGCACGATCTACAGCCTCGCGGATCGGACCAAAAGTTGAGCCCCAACCGACCACGAGAATTTCCCCTTGAGCATCGCCATAAACTTCCGGCAGAGGGATTTCCGCGGCCAACTCCTGGAGTTTACGTCGCCGCTTTGCAGTCATCGCCATATGCAGCGAAGGCCGGCCGGTGGGATGTCCCATTTCGTCATGCTCAAGACCGGTTACTACGGGGTATTTTCCTTCGATCATTCGTGTGCCGGGCGGCGCATGCCGCGTGATCCCCTCGAGGGGATAAGGTTTGTAGCCGTTGGAACGCGGGCTGAGGTCCGGGTGCGGATCCTTCATGATGGATTTCAAATCGGGCTCGTCGAACGCTTCGATCCGCGTCGCCAGAGACCCGTCACTCAGAATGAAAACCGGGGTGCTGTATTTGCGGGCGATCCGCGCAGCTTCCAGCGCGATGTAAAAGCAATCCTCAACCGTGGCTGCAGCAAGCACCACACGCGGGCTGTCGCCGTGGCTGCCGAAAATCGCCTGGTAAAGATCGCTCTGCTCCACGTTAGTAGGGAGACCTGTGCTCGGTCCTCCTCGTTGGACATTTACGACCAGGAGAGGGATCTCTGCCATTGACGCCCAACCAATTGCCTCGGTCTTAAGAGAAATACCGGGGCCGGCGCTCCCGGTCACCGCAAGATAGCCGGAGTAGGAAAAACCGAGCGCCAGCGATACGGCGGCTAATTCGTCTTCTGCCTGCACGAAGAGTCCTCCATATTTCGGCAACTCAGAG
>JAFAJU010000369.1 GCA_019236035.1 Verrucomicrobiota bacterium
CGATATTAAGCATCGATCCGTTTGGATTCGATTCCCGAGTCACTTTGCCTGACTCGTCGACGTACCGAAAAACGACCTGTCCGTTCGACCGCAACGCGGCAAGTGTCGGCTCGTCAGCGAGGTAACAACCCTCCCCGTGCGCCACCGGCATCCGCAACAATTTCTCTTTATCCAGCCTTGCCGTGAAAGGAGTCTCGTCCGTTTCTACGCGCAACCAAACCAACTCGCAGACAAAGCGGAGTGATTGATTCCGGATCAGCGCTCCCGGCAATAGCCCGGCCTCACACAAGATTTGGAAACCATTACAAACTCCGATCACCGGCATGCCCTCATTCGCGGCGCGCACGACAGCCCGCATGATCGGAGAAAACCGCGCAATCGCTCCGCACCTGAGATAGTCCCCATATGAAAATCCACCGGGCAATACGACCGCATCAAAACCGGACAGGGAAGTCTCTTTGTGCCACAGATATTCGGCCGGGATGCGCAGACCATCCGTTAAAGCGCGCAAACAATCCTGGTCGCAATTTGAACCCGGAAATTGAACGACCGCTATCTTCATTCTTACGCCTCGGCCGTTGAATGATATTGGATTGTGTAATCCTCGATCACCGGATTCGACAGAAGATCACGGCAAATCTCTTCCAGTTTCATTTCACTGGGTGGCGTCTTGAATTCCAGTTCCAGAAACTTCCCAACTCGCACGCTCTCGACCGTTTCCAGCCCGACATCCTTCAACGCATTACGCACGGCGACCCCCTGCGGATCCAAAACGCTCTGCTTCGGCATCACGATGACGTGCACCTTCATGAGAGCACCCACCATCGAGGGACAACCCCAGTTCGACAAGTGAAAAGTGTAGCATGGGCGTCCCGCCCGTGACCTGATCCGGCTTACGCTCTGGGCACGACGCCCATGTTACGCGCTAACTTAAGGCTAGCGCCCGAGTCTCTCCCCCACCGCGAAGCGGTTAGAGACCATAGAAGCCCAGGCCTTCTAGGCCTGGGCTGTTCTGTTAAACCGCTTCCCGGTTCGCTCAAATCGACTTGTGTGTAAAGATCAGGGTTGAAACTCCAAAGCTGCAGCCTGACACAGGCGGGACTGGACACGTGATTTTCAATTGATAAACTGCGGTCATATGCCCCTCTTGCGGAAATGGCTCGGATTGAGCGTAATCGCGTTAGTTTCGACCACTGTAGCATTGGCTGATCAGCAACCTTCCGAAACCCCGACGGCCTCGGATGTTCCGCTTTCTCCCGATGAACTGAAAAACGCGACATCGGTCGACGCGCTGACGGTTCCAACACCAGGCGAATTTTTTAAAGCAATCGAAAAAGGAGGTAAACCGAATTGGACCTCTGAGTACCGGCCACCGATCTCCATCAAATCCTCGGACCGCGCCCAAATGGCGCTGAGTCTCGGAACACTCATTGCCGACGGCTATATCGCTGTCGAAGCCCATGACGGGCAACAGGTAAAAAACGTGGGTAAAGACGTCCTGGCTTTGGCGAAAAAACTCAGTGTTTCTCAAAGCGTCCTGGCCCGAGGTCAGAGTATTACTCAATTCGCTGAAAATAACGCGTGGGACCAATTGAACGAAGAATTGGAAGCCACCCAGAACGAGGTGAAAAAAGCGTTGGAGGAGAATCGCGATACCGATTTAATAACCCTGGTGAGCATTGGAGGTTGGATTCGCGGCACGGAGGTCGTGACCGGGCTCGTTCTTCAAAACTACAATCCTGAAGATGCAAAATTATTGCGGCAACCGGCCCTGGTAAGCTATCTCAAAGGCAAGCTAACCCAGCTACCCGAAAAAATTCGGAAAGATCCTCTGGTTCAAAGCGTTAACAGCAGTCTCGATGGTATTCAAAAGATGGTTTCTTTTCCGGCCGACCACATCCCCTCTGTCGACGAGGTCAAAGACCTTAATAGTGCCGCATCGAAACTAACGAAAGAAATCGGAGCTTCAGAATGATCCGCTTCATTTTAATGGTGCTGGCCGGGTGCGCAGTCACGCTTGCGCGATGCCTCGCGGACACAGACGATCAAGTCGCGGCTCGCAGCGACGTCATCGACTTTGCCGGGGCCTTCCAAAACGACGGATTCAAGATCCGGGATGGCAACTTCTTCGGAAAAGTTTCAAAGGATCATCCGCAAGTCGTTGCCGTGAACCTCTACAGTGGGAATGCGTACTGGTTCACTGCATCGACCGGCCAAAAGGCGGAGAGGCTCAAAATATCGGTCTTCGATGATAACGGAAAGCCCGTCAGCTATCTACCATACGAGTTCGGTGACCGCGCAGCTGCCGGTTTCAGTCCAGATGCAAGTGGTTTATACTATGTAAAAGTGGCGTTAGAGGAGGGCCAGCCCGCCACCTTTTGCTTGATTTACTCGTATAAATGAAATCTCCTGGCCAACTTCATGCCAACGGATCTGCCTAAGGTTACGGAAACGACTTCAGGACCGACAGTTAAACAGTTCTCGATCTTCCTGCAAAATAAGGTCGGAGCGCTGCTGGAGGTGGTCAAACTCCTCAACGCAAACGACGTTCATGTTCTGGCCTTGAACTCCCAGGATTCGACCGATTCTGCCATTGTTCGGATTGTCGCGAGCGACCCCGACGCCGTCGAAAGCATCTTCGACCTGCACGAAATTGCCTACAGCATTTCAGAAATCCTGGTCGTGGAAATGAAGGAAGTTGCGACCGATTTAAAACGAATGCTGCAGAGTCTGTTGATGGCAGAGGTCAACATCCAGGTCTGTTACCCGATCCTGATTCGACCCCACGGTCGCTCGGCCATGGCGCTTCACCTGGACGATCAAGAGTGTGGTTGGTCGGTCCTGGCTGGAGAGGGATTCCGAATTCTCAGCCAGACAGATCTTTCGCGATAGAATACCGCTGCCCGCGATTCGGGCGCGGTAGGACGAGGCTCTTTGTCTTGCAAAATGCCCGATTATCCACCCCTCTACATCTCGCCTTGAATAACCGTACCGCTCGTGCGTCGGTATCTAATGGCATGAAAACGTGTGTTTTGTTTCCCGTAGTAGTGGCCAGTTTTCTTGTCACGGCATGTGAGCAGAAACCGGCAGAACCTTCCGGCGGCCAATCTTCAACACCTGCTCCCAGTGCTACCCCTTTGTCTTCTCCGACCGTTGCGGAGACGCCCACCGCCAGCCCGGCTGCGACACCTGTAAGCAGCCCAACCGCAACTCCAGTTACGACCGCCTCTCCTCCCGCAACTCCGGCCACAAATTCACCTTCTCCCTCAGCTGCAAATTCAGAGGGTCGCCCAACGCTCAGCAGCCAATCTGCTAACGAATATTTGCAAAGTTATGACGCGTACATAAGCGACTTCAAAATGGCTTATCACGCAATGAAGCAGGGCGATATGACCAAGTATCAGACCGTGATCCAACGCGCCCGGGAACTCCAAACCAAAGGTGAAAAACTCGGCGGTGAACTCAGTCCAGACGAACAGAAACGGTTCGCCGACTATTTGAACAAGAAAGCAGACGAGCTTGCCCAGTTCGCCAGCCAGAACCGCTAGCCTGCACCGCTCACAAATCTTTAGAGATTTTTGAGCGCTGCAGGCTCATCACGCCAGTTTCATGTGGTACGCCGGAAATGGCAGAATTCCTTTCCCGGATTCGTCGACCGCATAGTCGAAACGTGCAGCGTGCTCAAGATCCCCGTATCCGAAGCCGATGCGATGATCACG
>JAFAJU010000513.1 GCA_019236035.1 Verrucomicrobiota bacterium
TGACCTTAACTACGACGAGGACAAGGATGCCGCCGTAGACATGAACATTGTAATGACCAGTACCGGCTTATTCGTGGAAGTTCAGGGCGCGGGGGAGGAGGCGGCCTTTTCAGCGGGGGAACTCCACCGGATGATCGAACTCGGGCAAATAGGAATTCAGCGATTGATCGCCAGCCAACGTGAATTGCTGCGCTCGGCTATGCCTGATATCCCGGACCTGTGAAACCAGCTCGTCGATTCTCCCAGCGCGTGATTTTTGCGGGCTAGAAACTCAACCCAAACAGCGCCTCAAACTCTCTTCGATCTGCGGTTGGTCCAGATCCTTACCAATGAAAACCAACTGGCTTAATCTCGGCTCATCCTTCTCCCAGAGCCGGTCCCAATAGATCGTAAATCGGTTGTTGACGCCGTGAAAAACGGCGCGCCGCGGTGTTCCCCCGATCCAGAGGATCCCTTTTGAACGGTAGACTTTGGATCTCTTGGCTAGTTCCTCCAGCTGTGTTTCCAGTTCCTCAACGGCGAATGGTCTATCGAACTTGAAAGAAAACGAGGTGATATCCGAGTGAGTGTTTCTCTTGAACTCGTCCAGAAAGTCCGGTGCATTTGAAAGCTTCAGATCCAGATTGAACGCGTTCAAATCCAGAAGCTCTTTCAAGGGTACGCGAGAGTGTTCCGTTTGAAATATTCGCGCATGCGGGTTTAGCTCGAAGATTTGTTCTTTGATGATCCCGAGATGCTCCGCGGTAACCAGGTCGGTTTTGTTTAAAAGAATAAAGTCGCCCAGGGCAATCTGTTCCCGGGCAACCTCAGCTTCTCGAAGCTGAGCGGGAAGATGCTCAGCGTCCACGACCGTGATGATCGAATCAAGGCGAGCATATTGTTGGAGCTGGGGGATATTTAGAAAGGTCTGTGCGATCGGGCCCGGATCCGCCACGCCGGTCGTTTCGATCAAAATGTAGTCTACATGATCTCTTTTGAGAAGCTTCTGAACGCCCTTTACAAGATCCTTGCGCACGGTGCAGCAAAGGCAGCCGTTACTCATTTCCACGATGTCCTCGGTTTGCGCCTCTACGAGTTTGCCATCGATCCCAATCTCGCCAACCTCATTGATGATCACCCCGAATCGGTAGTCGGTCTGTTCCTTTAAGATGTAGTTTAGCAAGGTTGTCTTGCCCGCCCCGAGAAAGCCGGTGAGGATGCTGACAGGGACCACTTTTTTCGATACCATAAAAAAATGAAAAAGAGCGATCCGGCTGGCGCCGAATCGCTCTTACAGATAAACCAAAAATCGATTTACACCAAACCTGCCTTCTTTAGCGTCCGAAAGGCGCCATTTTTTGTCATCGTTTTCAGGGCCCGGGCAGTAAGTTTTACCACCACGAATCGGTTCAATTCCGGAACCCAGATGCGTTTCGTCTGCAGATTGGGCAGGAACAATCTTGGGGTGTTCGCGGTCACGTGCCGGCCGACGCCCCCCTTTTTCTTGGCCATGCCCCGCCTGTGAATCACGTGACCCTTTGCGGGCTTAGCTCCGGTGATGCTGCATTCTCTAGCCATAGGCAACTCCTCTCGATGAAGAGCCCGGAAGATGCCCAGCTTCAGAGCCCGCGTCAAGTTGAAAGTAAGTACCGGTGCCCGAAAACAGCGGCGAAGCCGAAATAGATGATAGCCTAGGCCGAGCTTGCGAGGCCTAGGACTGGTAAGAAGTCTTTTCCAGCAGCGGACCTGTGCTACGGTTTCGTTTGAATGAAGCGTAAGGCCCTCTACGGCTTGCTGGCCGTTTCCGTTGTTCTGAATTTGTTTATTGGTTTTAGGATATTGACTTCCAAGGCGGCAGAGGACGACCACGGGATCGACTACGCTGCAATCGCATCGTTCACCAGGGCTATTCAGGTAATCAGGCAAGACTACGTCGATGGAAGCGCCGTATCTTACAAAAAGCTGACCTACGCGGCGCTCCATGCGATGCTGCCCCGACTTGATCCCCATAGCCAGTTTTTGGAGCCCGACGACCTAAAGGACAGAGAGGACGAAACCAGGGGCGAGTTTGGGGGCTTTGGCTTTACTATTTCCCGCAAAGATCAAGCCATCACTATTCTCTCGACGATGGAGAACAGCCCGAGCGCTCGCGCCGGCCTTTTGCCTGGAGACCAGATCGTTGCGGTAGAGGGAAAATCCACCCTGAACATGGCGATCGAGGAATTGAACCAGCTGCTGCGAGGCCAGCCAAATCAGCGGCTGAAGGTGACGATTTACCGTCCGTCGATCAAGGAGACAAAGGATTACGAAATGCGCCGTGAGATGATCAAGGTCGCGAGTGTAGTGGACGCCAGAATTCTGGATCCGGGCCAAACCGGTGGCATTAAGATCGGTTACGTCCGAATCACCGAATTCACGGAACCGACAGCGCACGAGTTATCCGACAAACTAGATGCCCTTGAGGCCCAAGGGATGCAGGCTCTGATCATTGATCTTCGGTTTAATCCAGGCGGACTGCTCACGAGCGCAGTCGATGTATGCGGACTTTTTCTGCCTCCAAGAACGCTGGTCGCCTATACGGAGGGTCGGGATCCGGCCCAGCGGCGCGAATACTTAACCGACAGCGGCGGCAAGCAGAGGGTCAATTTTCCGATGGCGGTACTCTCGAATGGTCTGAGCGCGAGTGGCGCCGAGATTGTCACGGGCGCACTCAAGGACTTGAAGCGGGCAGTTATCGTTGGCGAGACAACCTTTGGCAAAGGTGTTGTGCAAACCCCGATGCCTTTGCCTGATGGTTCCGCCCTGTGGCTAACGACCGCGAAGTATTATACGCCGGGCAAACAGGTCATTCAGGAAAAAGGAATCACGCCCGATATCGAATCAGCCATTGACGCAGATTCAGAACGGGCGTTGCTGTTGAGGCAGCGGGGCGGGCTGCTAACTGCAGAGGAGCAAAAGCTAGTGCGGGAGACCCCCGATAGCCAGCTCGAACGCGCGGTTGATGCCCTTCGTGGCCTGATCATCTATCGTCAATACACCAAAGAATAGTTGTTGTGGCACGGGCGTCTCGCCCGTGGACCGAACAAGCTCACGGGCGGGACGCCCGTGTTACTGTGCCGTCTGCGGCCTGATCGATCGGTAGGGGACCGCCCCGAGACATTTCTTTCAGGTTTTAGCAGGTCGGGCGCGTCGAAATATTTTAGCGAAGGCTTCGTAACTCAAGCTTTGCCGCCACGGATTTGGTGAGGATGCGGCGAGCCCAATGAGGTCACGTTAGTTTTCGACACGTTAAAACAATGCTATGAAAAGAAACACTACTCTGGGGCTCGCACTTGGCGCTGGCCTTTTCATTAATACGGCGGTGTTCGCGGACGAGATTCAGTTCACCACGTTGCCACAGCCTGTTCAGACCACGGTTATCCGCGAGACCCACATTGCCAATCCTGCCTATGTCACGCGAGTGGTGCGCGCAGACGACGGGATCTACGCTGTCACAGTTCGGGGAACCAGCGGCGACCAGGTCGTATACGTCAATGGCGAGGGCGCAATTTTAGAGAGACCGGTGGCGCCCGCTGAGGGCACGGTTATAACCTACGACCAGGTTCAGCAGGATTTGCCAAGGTATCAACTCTTGGAAAAAAAAGGTAAAAAAGAGGTCTATTTCGACCGTCAGACCGGTCAAAAGGTTACCGTCAAGCGAGAGAACAACTAGAACCGTCTCGTAGAATTCCAGTTCAATACGGGAAACGAACCGGAAAGGCTGCAACGATGCGTTGCAGCCTTTCTTTATCGGGGTTAGATCTGCTTCCGATGCACTACCGGAAACTGGGAAAGACGAACTTTAAAGTGTCCGAAGTAAGCCTCGGTGCTTGGCAAATTGGTGGCGCGTGGGGCAATGTATCGGACGCAGACGCGGAGCAGTTACTGCATGCCGCGATCGACAACGGGATCAACTTCATCGACACCGCGGACGTCTATGGCGACGGTCGGAGCGAGAGTCTCATCGCTAAGGTGTTGAGCGAAACAAAAGAGCAGGTTTTTGTTGCGACGAAGGCCGGGCGTCGCCTGCAACCTCATACCGCCGACGGCTATAATCGCGCAAATCTTACGGCGTTTGTCGAACGCAGTCTGAAAAATCTCCGGCGTGAGACGCTCGATCTGGTTCAATTACATTGTCCCCCGACGGCTGTTTATTACAGTCCGGAGGTCTTCGAAGTGCTCGACGAGCTAACGCAGGCCGGCAAAATTCTTCACTACGGCGTTAGCGTGGAAAAGGTTGAGGAGGCACTGAAGGCGATCGAATTCCCAGGCGTCGCCACGGTGCAGATCATCTTCAACATTTTTCGTCAGCGCCCTAAAGATCTGTTTTTACCGCTTGCAAAACAGCGCGACGTCGGAATCCTCGTTCGTCTGCCGCTTTCAAGCGGCTTGCTGACCGGGAAGATTACTCGCCACACCGCGTTCGAATCAGACGATCACCGAAATTTCAACCGGTACGGCGAACAGTTCGACCGTGGGGAAACGTTTTCGGGTGTCGACTTCGATGCTGCTCTTGATGCTGTCGAGGAAATCAGGAAGTTGGTGCCTGAGGGCGTAAGCATGGCAAGTTTCGCGTTGCGCTGGATTCTCGATCACGAGGCGGTCAGTTGCGTGATTCCCGGGGCGCGCAATGCTCAGCAGGTCATACAGAACGTCGCGGCCTCCGTGTTGCCCCAGTTGACAGCCGCGCAGGCGGCAGCACTGGCGAATCTTTATAGTGGAAGGATTCGCGGATTAGTCCACCAGCGTTGGTGACGGGAGGGTGAGCCTCGCATCGCTAGGACGCGACGAAGCTCGTCCTACCAAACGATTTGGTAGGGCCAAAAAGATCTGGTAGGGCCAAGTTTCACCTTGGCCTTGTGGCGGCTGCCCCGCGCCAAGAGCGATGCGGGCTAGGCGGCTAGCCTTCCGCCTCGAGGTATCGGATGCGCTTGTTGATGTCAGTATTTATTGAATGGTAAGGCTGGGCAAGATTACCTGGCGCAAACAGGGTCCGCCGAATATGCTCCACGTCGTCCTCGCCAACGGCGTCTGTGAAAATAGGTAGCAAATAATCGATCCCTAGCCGGGAAGGTTTCATCAGTTTCGGATCATAAAGCTGCGGGTATATCCGTCGAGCGTGAATATAACCCCAACGGTCGCGGAACCGGTTCGCATCGTAACCGTCCACATGGAATCCTTTGGTTGAGCTGTACTGCAGGGTAGAGACTGCATTGTTGCGGCCCTCGAGGAGGAGGTCGACCGCCTTGGCGCCAAGTTGTGCGCCGTAGAAGCGATCGAATGCGATTGGCCTGCCCCCCCTTTGCGTATGTCCGACCTTTCGAGTGAAGATCGCTTCCCTGGCTGAGTTTCCACGCCGGTAAAGCTGGAAGTCCCGGTCGCCGATCATCAGCATCATCTTGTGTCGCAACGCCTCGGCTGCACCGCTCAACGCGATGTTTCCGGCTGGATCGGTTGTCCTGGTTTCGGCTCCGAGCTCGCGGCCCTGCTCGTCCACGATTCCTTCACCGCAAACAATAACAACATGCTTCTGCAAATCGTAGAGATGTTTTACACGCTCAACGAGGTGCTCAATATCAAGCGGATGTTCGGGCACCAGGATAATGTCCGGTCGTCCGTAGGCGGACCCGAGTGCGATGTACCCGGAATGCCGCCCCATGACCTCGATGATGGCGATGCGCCGGTGGCTCTCGGCGGTTGTGCGAACCCGTTCGACGCCACCGGCCGAAACAAATACGGCCGTGGCATATCCTGGCGTGACGTAATTCACTATGTAATCGAGATTGAATACCGCCTGGGACTCTCGATGCTCATACCGGTACCCGCTCTTAGCGTCGGGCGCCGGCACGCGCACCCATTCGTCGGGTTCGCCTGGATAATTCAGTCCGAGGTCGTTATCGATGGTCTTGGGGGCCAGAACGGTGGGCAGGCGCTCCGCGAGCGGTTGCAGGCCGTTGAGCGTACCGTCGCCACCGACACAAATCAGGCCGTCGATACCCAACCTTTGCAAACGGTGAGCGATCAGATCAAGCTCTTCTTTCTTGCTGGGATCCACGTAATCGCGTGAAGATCCAATCATGGTGCCGCCCTTGGTTGGATCGAGCTCCGGAATCTCCTGATAGAGCGGGTTAAGGTGAACGTGTGGAACGCGTGGATTGAAGAGGCTGTTGAACCCTTTGATCAGTCCGAAAATTTCGAGCTTCAACTGGTTCGCACGTACGACAGCACCCTGGATCGTGGCGTTCATCGCCGGTGTGTCACCGCCTGCTGTGAGAATTCCGATTCGTCTCATAGTTGGCCGGCAAAAATGTTCATTGTTTTGGAGTCCCGGCGCGCCATCTATTTATTCCAGAGGCGCACGGTTCCAAAGCTTTATTAGATTGCGGAGAAGAGAAAAGCTCGGTTTTTTTGGTTTATCGCGGAATCTGAACGGTCTATGTTGCCGTTAGGCTGTAGATCGTGCAGACTGCACCAGGTTTCAATTCGAGAGGCGATTCAACTATGCAAGACCGCACCGTGATCATGAAGATTATAGTCGCTACTTTTGCCGGTCTGCTCGCCTTCGACACGGCCATGTTTACGACCATGCTCGATTTGCCAATCTTCTGGCGTAACCTCTGGCTAGGGTTTTGCATCGCCTTCTTCTTGGTCACTTTGGGTGCAGTTTTTGTTCTTTGCGGCGATCTGAATTCGGAGCACAGCAAACCCGAAGATGCGACTCCAAAAGAATAGTGACCCTCGGGCTGTGCCATAATGGAATTCCTGGTTGCTACCGGCGCCTTGCTGTGGGTCGCTGTAATTCTCGTTCCGTGGCGCCCGTGGAGTACTCGCGAGCGATTGGAGGCCGGCGACGAACCGGATGAGACTGATCTATCCGATGTAACGGTGCTGATTCCGGCGAGGAACGAGGCGCCGGTCATTGAGCGCACGCTGATTGCTCTTCGTTGCCAAGGTAGGGGTTTGCGGGTGGTGCTTGTTGACGATCAATCTTCGGACGGAACTGCTATCCTGGCGCGCTCGGCTTGGCCGACTCGGCTAACCATAGTCCAAGGGCAAACACTCCCCAGCGGTTGGACCGGCAAGCTCTGGGCCCTGGAACAAGGGTGGGCGGTTGTCGACTCGGACCTCGTCCTGCTCCTGGATGCTGATATCGAGCTCGAGCCCCGAACAGTCGGAGCCTTGAAACGAAAGCTAATTGCTGAGGAGTTTGCTCTCGTGTCGATCATGGCCCAACTGCGCATGGACTCCCTTTGGGAAAAAATGCTTGTTCCTGCTTTCGTCTATTTCTTTAAGCTCCTGTATCCTTTTGGTTTGGGAAACAACCCGCAATCCCGTCTGGGGGTGGCTGCCGGCGGCTGTATCCTTATCCGATCGAATTCGCTCAAAATGATCGGCGCGTTTCACTCCTTGCGAAATGCTATTATTGACGACTGCAGCTTGGCAGACAGCGTAAAGAAATCTGGAGGCAGGACTTGGATCGGTCTGAGTCATTCGGTTCGAAGCCACCGTGCCTACGTCCGCCTTGCGAGCTTCTGGGTGATGGTCGAACGGACGGCATTTACGCAACTGCGCTATTCGATCTGGCTGTTACTCGCAACAACATTTCTAATGGTGCTTGCCTTCTGGCTCCCCTGGGCTGGCATTCTCTCTTCACACGTGACCGTCAGGTCCATCGCCCTAGCTGGAATTTGTGCGATGACACTCTCGTATGTCCCGACGCTGCGTTACTATCGAAGATCAGTTCTTTGGGCTGCGCTGCTGCCTGTCGTCAGCAGCCTCTACCTCCTGATGACCTGGTCATCGGCCCTGCGTTATTGGCGCGGGAAGAGATCCGAGTGGAAAGGACGCGTATACGCACGGGTGCCATAGCCTTATTCTGACATGGCCTCCTCGCGTCAAGAAAATGCAGATCGACGCCGAGGGCGAAAAATGGTAGTTTAGGCCCTGGTGGTGTAGGGATGCCGGGCTTTCGGGTTTACGATTGGCGCTATCGAAAGAAAGGCTACGGACTATGTCTGCCGCAATGTTAAATGAGCGATTTTGGCAAACTGTTCTCGAATCTTTGGGGCCGCTGAAGATTGACGCATCCTGTCAACTCTTTCTTAAGGCTTGGATCAACAACGGAGTGGAGCGAATGGAGAATGAGCGTCGTTTGACGTCGCAGGATGTCGCGACAGCGAACGATAATTTGAAGACTTTCGTTGAGTCGATGAAGGCGGAGGCGCACGCTCACGGAACCGACCACCTCGATAACAAGTGCTTCCACGCCGCCCAGGACAAGCTCAAGGGGCGTTCTTTCATCACCGTATACTCTCTCTGGCCTTTCTGGCCACACGCCGTAACCGGGTGAGGGCCGAGGGGGTTTGGGGTTCGGAGTTTGGAGTTCGGGGTTTGGAGTTCGGGGTTCGGCAGGGTTAGTCTAGCTTAGCTAGGCGATTTCCGCCGCGGGTTCCTCTCCCTGAATGTAAGTCTTACCGCGATAAAAACGGGCGACAAAAATGAATAGGATCGCCGTGCAAAACATTAGCAGAGTAAAAAAACGGAAGTAGGCAGCGTGTTTGAGATCGATTCCAAGACGGCTAAGGCTCGGTATCAGGAAATTCAAAATGGCGGTGAATTGGTTGCCTAGAGCCACCGCGAACAGCCAGGCTGCCATAACGGCGCTTTTCATTTTCTTTGGTGCCTGCGTATAGGAAAATTCCAGGCCCGTGATGGACACCAAAACCTCGCTTGAGGTCAAAAGCACGTAGGCCAGTAGTTGCCAAGCCACGGCTGGCTTTGCTCCTGCATCGATCCGGGCTTGCAGCCACCAGATCACTAAGAAAGATGCTGCCATCAGGAACAGCCCAATCCCGATCTTGCGCAACGGCGTGAGTGGAAAAATGCGGTTAATGGCTGGATAGATGACGTAATTAAACAGGGGAACGAGGGCCAAAATGAGCAATGGGTTCGCCACCTGTACCTGTTCTGGCAAAAGCTTCAAACCCAGAAAATTGAGGTCCAGATACCGGGCTTGCAGCGTCCATTCGCCGCCGGAACTTTGATCCCAGAGCGACCAGTAAACCGCGACGAAAAGGTAGATGACAAACAGGCGTCCGATTGCGCTCAGCCCTTCGCGACTGAAAAATTCGCGGACAAAACCAAGGCCACCCGGCGGGATGTGCACGAATTTTTTGCGCCCCAGCCAGAATACCACTGTTGCAGTTACCATGAGCAATCCAGGCAACCCGAAGGCAAAACGCGAACCAAAATTCTTATTCTCCAGCAGGATCGGGCAAACGTAATTGGAAATCGAAGAGCCTAAGTTGATCGAAAGATAAAACCAGCCAAAGGCCCGAGACAGCAGATGGCGGTTGGCGGCTCCGAACTGATCGCCCACATGTGCAGACACATTGGGCTTGATGCCACCGGAGCCGATTGCGATGAGCAGAAGGCCGGCAAATAGGCCGACCCGCGTGTCATTGACTGCCAATGCCAGGTGGCCAAAGCAATAAACAACGGACAACCAGATGATCGTACGGTAT
Organism: Verrucomicrobiota bacterium; assembly: GCA_019236035.1. GTDB lineage: Bacteria > Verrucomicrobiota > Verrucomicrobiia > Chthoniobacterales > JAFAMB01 > JAFAMB01. The sequence goes on from JAFAJU010000513.1 coordinate 9,543, forward strand.
TTGCCAAGAAAACCGTCTGAAACGATCGCACCTAAAATCGGGAGAAAATAGACGCCAAAGACAAACTCGTGAAACCACGCCGCAGCCTCGTTTTCGTTCATGACGGCGAGCTGGCCACTGCCATTCATGAGATAGGTCGTCATGAAAATGGCCAGGATTGAACGCATCCCATAAAAACTGAATCGTTCGGCGGCCTCGTTCCCTATAATATAGGGCACCCCCGGCGGCATTCGGGTGAGATACTTGTCGGGCGCGGTCCGATACCGCGAAACCCGTGCGCCGGCGGCATCAGCTGAGGCTTTAGCTGAGGAATACGGACCTGACATGAGTCCGGAATCGCGGTTTGCCAACCCGTCTAGGAAATCTCCTGCCTGTGCCCTTCCTGATCGTACTCGTAGGTCTTGCCGCCTTCTTCATCCCTGGTCTTCTTATGTGATCCATCGCAAAACGGCTGGTTATTGGAGAGACCGCACATGCAAATCCAAACGGACTTTTCTTGTGGAGTGATCTCTAAAGGTCCCTGAGCGGCTTTAAGGACTTTGCGCATAAAGTAATGTTTAAAGTAGAAGGGAAGAATATGTCGAGCAGCAAGTAGTTGTGGGGGAGTAGAGAACTCGAAACTCGAGGACTCAAGGACTCAAGAATCGGAGCGCACGGCTTTTGACTTGCCCAAAATCTGTGTATGCCATGAGCAGCCGTGAAACGTCTTCCAGACTGCGTTCCAGGTCTGCAGTCTTTGCATATCCCAGATCCTGACAAGTCTCGGAATGTCTTGGCTGTACATTTCTTGATCGCCCGCCGTGCCTCTGCTGGTGCTGGTTCGCGGGTTTCATGGGGTCTCGGTTATGAGGGAAGTTATAAATCCAAAAAATCGGGTGATGCGAATGGTTTGCAACTTTTCGGGAGCTCATGCAAACGGAGAAGGTCACTGAGATCCAACTCTATAGATTCTTGCTAGACTTCGCCGAACAAGAGAATCCTGATGAAGCAGAGAGTCTAAATTCCTGAACTCCTGGCTCCTGAACTCCTGCAACTACTGACTTCTCGAGTTCTTGAGTTCCGAGTTCTCGAGTCCTAAGCCTCCCACTTTCCCATCAGCGACAGGATTTCGGCTAAACAGACGCCGGCAACAATAGAGGCCCGTTGCAGAGCGTCTTCCGCTTCGTTTGTTTGGCCGTTCTGAATGCCGGCTAGCCCAATGTTCAGGTGGCGCACCATCGAGTGAAACCACTGCAGCGTGAGATTGAAGCGCTCGCCTATCTCAGATTTTTCTCGGAGTCCCTCTCGTTCATCGAGTTCGGCGAGGTATGCACCGTGGAGAGAGATGAGAAAGCACCGGCAAAAGATGAGCAAAAAGTCCTGAGCCTCGGTTGCTGGGAGCAACTTAGTGTTGGACAGGCCCAGAATGACCCGGAGGATTGGCCGGCTGTAATAAGTGAAATGAATCTCAATCGCAGCTCGACAGCCTTTGTCCCCCAGCGTTTTTCGGGCCGCTGTGTCGGACTGTAACGATTTCAGCGAGCGATGGAGGGTCAGACGTAGGTCATCTTGTGACTCTGGTGACGTCTTGTTCTGTAGAGCCTGCGCACCTGCTGTCATTTCCAGCTCACGCAAGAGAACGTCCCGCTCCAGAATGAGTCGGATCCGCTGATTGCTCTGCTGGGCCGGTGGCCAGAGGTAGCCGAGCAGTTCCTGAATTGGGATAAACTTGACCAGCGTAAGAATGAATGCTTCGACACATGTATCGACAGTGAACCGCGGCAGCGCGCGCTTCATAAAAAGGGTTATCGCTTGAGGCAATTGACGGATGTCCGGCTTGAGCTCGCTTTGCAGTTCATCGCTCATCGAAACAGGTTGTTATAGGTTTGAAAGGTTTGAGCTAATTGCAATAAGGCGAGCCCGTGCGAAATATTACGCACGGGCCACCTACTGTCGGTTCGGTGTTCTGTGTAGCAGTTACCGGAGGGAATCCTCTAGCAATTTAATGGGAAAGCCTCGAGCGAAAAATACGAGGGCGCGTTTTACCAAAGAAGTATCGGTCATGGGTTGGATCGAAGATCCAGACCAGGGCGTCCTGCTGGTGCGCCAGGCTGCAGGACTAAGGCATTGGACTTTGCCCGGCGGTAAGGTTAAACGCGGCGAGTCTTTAGTAAAGGCACTGGAGCGCGAGGTGTTCGAAGAAACCGGACTGCGAATTCAGGTTGGGCCGTTGCTTGGTGCGTTGGATCGTCACGATAAGGATGCTGTGACCTTGCTTTTCGCAGCGGTTCTGAATGGTAGATCGAGTAGTTCCGGGAAGAGACAAAATGAGATAACCAAGGCCGGGTATCAGCTGTCGCTTCCCAAAAAAGCATCTCCCTCCGCGAAGTACTTCTGGTCTGCCCGGAAAGGTCCGGTGAAAGACGCTCCAAGTATCCCGGCGTCGACACATCAATTACCAACGCTTACACAATCGACAGAAGGCGGGTAGGGCGAGGCTCCGTCCGAGCCGTGGCGCGTGACGTTGCCAAAGGGCAGGGCAACGTCAAGCGCCACGGCTCGGACGGAGCCTCGCCCTACCGCGGGGCCTCGCCCAGACCCACAGGGGTACGCCTTACCGATTTCGCCTGGCTTATGAAACCACCGAATGCAACGCTAACCTTGAAGGAAGCAAGCGCCGAGGAGGTCGATGCTCTTGTCGATTTCGTCGGGAGTTTATACTCTTTTGAACGCATTCCGTTTCACCCTTTTGACGTTCGACGTTCACTTCTGCAGCTGGTCAGTGACCCTAGTCTGGGGAAAGCCTGGATTCTTCAGGTCAATGGAGTGGCCGCGGGCTATGTGATTCTCGCGATCGGATTTGACCACGAGGTTGGAGGCAGGCTCGGAACGATTACCGATTTTTATCTGCAACCCGATTTCCGGGGTAGAGGCATTGGGACGGAGACGTTGGCTCGGATCGAACAGGAAGCTGTTGCGCTTGGGCTGGAGGCACTAGAACTTCAAGTCTCAGACAATAACGAGCAGGCGAAAAGACTTTACCGTAAAATGGGTTTTGACGCAGTGGACAGAATCCCGATGTACAAACGGCTCACGAAGATCCAGGCGCCACCAGAATAGCAGCGCAATTTGAAAATCGCCTGATCCCGTGGCACCTGTAGCCTGGATCTTCGGCGTAGGGCGGCGAAGATACGCATCTTCCTTAGTTCTATGGAAGCCGAAGTCGAACGAAAAGAGCAGGTGCGATAAGATGGGATTACAACGCAGAGGAGCTGAAATACTTCTCGAAGTCCTTCGATCTGAGGGAGCAAAATTTATCTTCGGCAACCCGGGTACCAC
>JAFAJU010000517.1 GCA_019236035.1 Verrucomicrobiota bacterium
ATCATCGACAACGAAAACTATGGCGTCGGCTTCAGTCACGGCTTAGCTGCTGTCTAAGACCCCCTTCTTCAACAGATTGCGTGCCAACCTTCATAATCTGTTGTCTGTGCCTCTCTATCAGCGGGTTATGCATGGAACGGAGGCCGCCGGACGTCTGTACGATATTTCGCACTTTCGGTTTTTTGTTCCTGCGAAACTGGATTTTGTATTGGAACTAGGAAACTGCCTGCTCTTGTTTCTGCCAAAGGACGAGTTCCCGATTTATCCGCCGGAGAAAGCATAGCGGCAGCGAGAGGCTATTTGGGCAGGAGGCTCATGCGTGGCGCGATCATTGCAAAGCGCTTTTGCAAAAAAACCAGCAAATCAAAAATCCACAGGCGCCAACGAACTTCGGGTAGGCGTTCTTCAGTGCCTGCAAGCACTGAATTTACCGCCGGCACTAGCTGAAAGAATTTCTGAGGATGGAAGAAGACCTCAGCAAACTCTTGCGTATACCACGCGGTCACAAACTTTAAGTACAAATCCATGACCCGGCCAAGGCGACGTTCATAGCGAGTAAATTCGGCCGCACGCCTTTCCGGTTGTCGCAATACCCGATCGAGCATATCGGCTACGTTTTCGCCAGAAAGGATAGCTATGAAAACGCCGCTACTCCAAACCGGATCTATAAACCCAGCGGCATCTCCCGCCAGAACCCAACGCGCACCGGTAAAGCGTTTGTTTCGAAAAGAGAAATCTCCGGTTGCGTGGACTTCGGTGACGCGATGCGCATGTAAAAGCTGCTTCGTAACTTCTGGGTTCTCCTGCAGAATCTGATCAAAAGCCTCTGCTGGCTCCAACTTCATTTTCTTGAATGTCTGTGCGTCCAGGACGACGCCGATACTGGTCTTCTTGGCTGTAATCGGAATGATCCAAATCCATTGATCCTTCCCTCGGATCATCTGGGTCAGTGTGCCGTCGATACCTGCTTCGCGTTCGACACCTTCGAAGTGAGCAAAGAGCGAGAATTTCCGTAGATGAGGATAGTTCTGACGCAATTTGAAACGAGAGCCGATCAGACTGTTACGACCAGAACAATCGACTAGATATCTCCCGCGAAATCGTTTGTCAGAGGTGTGGATAGTCACCCCGTCCACGTCAAATGCGAGATCGGTTACGTGGGCACCCTGAAACACGTGACAGCCGCTCTCGGCAGCGTGGTCCAGGAGCAGTTTGTCGAACATCGAACGCTCGACTTGGTATGCGGTCGGAAATTTACAGCGGAAGACGTCGCTGAAAAGAAAGCGATTATTCCGAGTGCCACAGGCGGAGATGATTTTGCCGCCGTATTTCACGATTACGTCAGCTTTATCGATTTTCTCCTTGACCCCCATGCGTTCAAAGGTGCCGAGGCTGCCGGGTAGTAGCGATTCGCCGATTTTGAAACGAGGAAAATGTTCCTTTTCGAAAATCGCAACGTTCCAGCCGCGTTTTGCCAGTAAGGTTCCAGCGGTGCTACCCGCTGGTCCACCGCCTACGATAAGGATATCGAAGAAATCAGCCATGGTTGTGCGCAACAAGTTGCCCACAATGAATCCAGTTGCGGAGCGTCTGCCAGTCTGAAATAACGTCGGTCCCGATCAGCAGACCGGAATGCACGGCTTGCCCACGGGCGGTGGATCCCGCAGGCAAGATCATGGCCTTGCACCGCGAACTGAGCGGCTCCCGCAAAGGTTATTTGTTGGCTGGCCACTCCCTGGGTTGGGTCATGTTCTCCGGCCTCAACAAGGTATCCAGTGCCTCTTTGGAGAGCCACCCCTTCTCCAGCACAAGATCGTAGACCGGGCGCCCAGTCTGCAAAGCTTCTTTGGCAATAGCGGCGGACTTCTCGTAGCCCAAAACCGGATTAAGTGCGGTGACCAGTCCGATGCTGCTCTTCACCATGTTCGCGTCGCGATCCTTGTTGGCCTGGATTCCCGTTACGCAACGCTCGGTGAGTACCTGACACGCCTTGTCGAGGAGCGACACACCCTGCAGCTCATCATAAACAATGATGCACTCCACCGGGTTCAACTCAAGACTGCTGAGCTCCGCGGCCATGGTGACAGTTGTATCAAAGCCGGCCAGCTGATAGACAATCGAGGAAACAACCTCCGGAATTACCGGATTAACCTTTCCCGGCATGATCGACGAACCGGGCTGCAACGCTGGGAGCTTGATCTCATATAATCCGGTTCTGGGTCCGGAGGACATCAGGCGCAAATCGTTGCTAAGCTTTGAGATTGCAATCCCAGCCCGCTTCATCGCTCCTGACATCTGGATGTAACTGGCGCAATCCGATGAAGCCCCGACCAGGTCGTGAGCCGGGACAAAAGGGAATCCAGTGAGCTCACCCAGCTTTTTGATCGCAAGAGCGCTATACCCTGGCGGGCTATTGATGCCAGTACCGATAGCCGTTCCGCCCAGATTGACTTTCATAAATGCATCCCGAGCCTGGCCGAGTTGGTTCATCGCTTCGTTTATCGTATCAGCGAAGCCGGAAAATTCCTGACCCAGAGTCACAGGAACGGCATCCTGCATCTCCGTACGCCCCATCTTTATCACGTCCTTGAACTCTTCGGCCTTCGCTTCCAGGGCGCTCTTCAGCTGATCCATGTTGTGCAAAGCCTCTTTCAAGCCCATAACAATCGCCAGCTTCGCAGCGGTAGGGTAAGTGTCGTTGGTGGATTGGGACATATTGACGTCATCATTGGGATGCAGAAACTTATACTCTCCTTTTGCGTGTCCCATGGTCTCCAGGCCGCGGTTGGCGATAACCTCGTTGACGTTCATGTTCGTCGACGTTCCGGCCCCACCCTGGAACATGTCTTCCACAAACTGGTCATGTAATTTGCCGCTGATGACCTCATCACAGGCTGCGATGATCGCATCCATCTTATCTTTCGGGAGAACACCCAACTCGTTGTTTGCGAGAGCAGCTGCCTTCTTAACGTAGGCATACGCATTGATGAAGTTAGGGAAATGCTGCAGCGTCTCGGTGTCGAAAGGGAAGTTCTGAAGGGCTCGCGATGTTTGGACGCCATAGTAAGCATTGTTTGGGATCTCGAGATCTCCAAGCGAATCATGTTCTGTGCGAGTATCTGCTGCCATGGACGGGCCAGAGTTCAGCAGAGGAGTCACGCACAGCAGGGCAAAAGCAGGTAGAAGCCAGTCTATTGAGAATTCTTTGTTAGGTCGCATTGTTGAATACTCCTTCACGATAGAGTTTACGGTCTCTATAATAAGAGAGGCTGAGCTGGTGGCTTTCCCGTTGTTGTCAAAAAGCTTGCGAATTTTGGGCTTAAACGCCTTTCGTTTGGAGGGACAAAAGAGGTGTCAATTTGACCAAGAGATGTGGAGCCAAAGCTTCCGTTGTCTAGCATTTTGACTGCGATTATGCCCGCCGATGCTCAAGCTGTTAGAGTCGAAATCCCACGACTGAAAAGGCACATCAGTCAGTACCTCAATTTACTGGGGGTCGCCGTGCTCGCGGTTGTTATTTGGTTTATTCCGCCACCGCAAGCAATCTTTTCAGCAGTCTCACACATTATGGATCCGGGCCGACACCAGTCTTATTTGGCTCTGGCTACGTCGAGCTAAGCAATTGGTGGAAGTTCAGCGCGCTCGCGAGCGTCATAAACATTCTGATCTGGGCTGTGGTCGGCGGTCTGTGGTGGAAATTGCTCGGGCTCTGGTGAGCATGGGTGGCTTCGGCGGGTTTCGCTAGCGCTGGCGTCGGGTCAATTGCCACGAGATCACTGCGGCTGTCGAGAGCGCGTGATTGTCAGAACCATAGGAAAGGACCCATTCACGCGAAGCCCGACTAGCGTCTGGAAATTCACAGTAGCCCGAACGGAGATGGGGACGGTATACCTGACGGATCGATCATGCGGCCCACGGCTCGTGCGGTAAATATTGCGCCAGCGGTTCGCTCAACTTTGCGACTGATGGAGGACATCTCACGTTGGAAAGAGCCGTTCGATCCCAGTCGAGA
>JAFAJU010000596.1 GCA_019236035.1 Verrucomicrobiota bacterium
ATTAACTGTCCGCTGCGTTGATAACTGACCCCGCGATGTTTACTCGCATTGGCTTTGAACCGACTGCCATCGACGCTGATGGTCCCGACCTTTAAAAGCTTCAGTTCCCGCGCTAGTTCCAACTCCCGCACAAAAAACTTCGTGATCAGCTTTACGTTTTCCCGCCGAAAGGTGCAGATGGTGTCATGATCGGGATGCGTGTCGCCGGTCAAATACCGCACGCCCAAATCCCGGTAGGTCGCTCGCTCGATGCGCCGACTGGCAAAAATCCCATTGGCGTAGCCATAAATCAGCAAGGCCAGCATCATCAAGGGCGGGTACTGGGAATGACCGGTGCCACGCTTATTGAGCACAAATCCCCCGCTGGGCAAGCTCCCGACTGCTGCAAGGACAAAATGCACCAAGTCGTCTTCCGGTACCCACGCGCGCAGATCCGCCGGTAAGAGCATCGGTGTGTCCCGATCAACTTCGACAAAACGTTCCGCCATCCAGGGTTCTTAACAAAAAAACCTTCCAATAAAAAGTTATGTCTCTAAAATCCGACGCACTCCTAGGCTGAGCTTGCGAGGCCTAGCTAGCTAGGCCTGGCGAGCTCAGCCTAGGCTGAAATCTGTTAGCCGCTTCGCGGCGAAATCCGTCCACGATTCGGACGGCAACATTGAAATTAAAAGTTGTATATCCTTGAACCCCCCCAAAAAATGACCGGCTTTAGACAAGCAGCGAGAAGCGCGGCGCCGCGCAAAACGATAAAGGTTACTGGAAATGAGAATGCCGGACCTTCCCCGGGCTGCTGGTGCTCCCAGAGTCGTAGGCGACCGAAGACCAATTCTGCGCGCAATGTTGAATCCAAAGAGCGTCGCAGTCATTGGAGCAACCGAACATTTGCAGAGTTTCGGACGCACGTTGATGGAAAACCTCCAGTCGTTTACCGGCGACGTTTACCCGGTCAATCCGAAGCGGAGCAGTGTACTGGGCCTCAAGGCATTTCCCAAAATCGGAGACGTTCCAGGGCCAGTCGATCTAGCCGTAATCGCGACGCCGGCGATCGCGGTTCCGGACGTGGTGAGCGAATGCGCCGAGGCGGGCGTAAAAGGCGCGGCCATCATTTCGGCCGGGTTCCGTGAATGCGGCGCCGTCGGCGTACAACTGGAGGAGGCAATCAATGTGCGTCGCGGAAAAATGCGGATAATCGGGCCGAACTGCCTCGGCGTGATGATTCCACGGCAGGGTCTGAACGCAACGTTCGCCAAAAGGATGGCGCTCCCAGGAAACGTGGCATTCATCAGTCAAAGCGGGCAACTGTGCACCGCAATCCTGGACTGGAGCCTGCGCGAGAAAGTGGGATTCAGCGCTTTCCTGTCGATCGGGTCGATGCTTGATGTAGGGTGGGGGGATTTAATCTATCACCTGGCTGATGATTTCGATACGCGCAGTATCTTGATCTATATGGAATCGATCGGCGACGCGCGGTCCTTCCTTTCGGCGGCGCGAGAAGTCGCACTAAGGAGACCGATCATCGTGATCAAGGTTGGGCGCACCGAAGCAGCCGCGCGTGCGGTAGCGTCGCACACAGGGGCATTTACGGGTCGCGACGATGTGCTCGACGCAGCATTTCGCCGCATAGGAGTGCTGCGCGTCGATACCGTATCGGATCTCTTCAATATGGCAGAAGTCCTGAGTAAACAGCCACGTCCGAGAGGACCTCGACTTGCGATTGTTACTAACGCTGGTGGACCGGGCGTACTCGCCACAGACATGTTAGTAAGCGAGGGCGGCGAAGTAGCAACTCTATCACAAGAAGCTTTTCAAGACTTGGATGCGATTTTGCCCCGGCACTGGAGCCGGAGCAATCCGGTCGATATCCTCGGAGATGCCAAGCCTGAACGCTTCGCAAAAGTTGTTGAGATTGTAAGTAAAGATAACAATAACGATGGCGTTCTGGTGATTCTAACGCCGCAAGTGATGTCTGACGCGACAGCGGTCGCCAAAGAACTTCAGGTATTTCACAGGCTTTCGACCAAGCCGATTTTGGCTAGCTGGATGGGTGCCGATGAAGTCGCCGCAGGAAGCGCCTTGCTTAACGGCTGCGGAATTCCCACCTTCCAGTATCCGGACATCGCGGCTCGAAGTTTTTGTGACATGTGGCGATATACTCGCAATTTGCAGTCGCTGTACGAGACCCCGGCGCGAGAAACTGGTCCCAATGTAAGTGCGGACGCCGCGAATCGCGCCAAAGCGGAGGACATCATCCGTTCGGCTCGAGAAAGCAATCGGACCTTGTTAACAGAGGTGGAGTCGAAACGCGTTCTCGAGGCGTATGGAATACCGACTGTAAAAACCAGGGTTGCAACAACTGAAGACGACGCGGTCAAAATTGCTGCAGAACTCGGTCGGCGAGTTGTTCTCAAACTCTACTCGGAGATAATCACGCACAAGACCGACGTAGGCGGCGTCAAGCTGAATCTCAAAACTGAAAGCGAAGTGCGCCAAGCTTATCGATCAATCAAGGATGCTATAGTGCAGGTCCCGGGCGCATTTCTTGGGGTCACGGTCGAACCGATGATTCATGTGGACGGTTACGAACTTATTCTTGGCAGCAGCATTGATGCGCAATTGGGACCGGTCCTGCTGTTCGGCGCAGGCGGCCAACTCGTTGAAGTCATGCATGATTATGTACTCGGTTTACCTCCCTTGAACGGCACCTTGGCGCGACGGATGATGGAGCGGACGCGCGTTTATGCCGCTCTCAAGGGAATTCGTGGAAGGGCTCCGGTAAATCTGGCAACCATCGAGACTCTACTGGTGCGTTTCAGCTTCCTGGTAGCTGAGCAGCGCTGGATCAAGGAGATTGACGTCAATCCGCTGCTCGCGTCACCGACAACAATCCTTGCTCTCGATGCAAGGATTGTTCTACATGATTCGACCGTTAAAGAGGAAAGCTTGCCCCGGCTTGCGATTCGTCCTTATCCTCAGCAATTCGTCAGTAAATGGAAGCTCCATGATGGAACTCCGCTGACTATGCGGCCGATCTGTCCTGAGGACGAACCGTTAATGGTGAAATTTCATGAGTCTTTATCGGAAGAAACCGTCCGTTTCCGGTACTTTGCAACCTTGAGATTAGAGCATCGTGTCGCACACGAACGACTGACTCAAATGTGTTTCAATGATTACGATCGCGAGATAGCAATGGTCGCTACCAGGGAGGCGCCTGAAACTAAGGAGGAGGAGATCCTTGGCATAGCTCGACTAATTAAAGTTCATGGCGTCAACGAAGCCGAATTTGCCGTTCTAATCAGTGATCAGTGGCAAGGGCACGGACTTGGAACTCACCTGTTAGAGCTGCTCTTTGATATAGGCCGCAAGGAAGGGCTGGACCGCATCATTGGGCACGTCCTGCCTGAGAATCACCCGATGCTGAAACTCTGCAGGAAAGTTGGCTTTAAGCTGAACTACGACTCGTTCGCAGAAGATATGAGGGCCGAAATCGCTTTGCGATGAATCAGAAAGAGATGGAATGAAAACGGAAAACTTCGAAATGATCGATGGAAATGAAGCGGCTGCGCGGGTTGCTTATCAACTCAACGAAGTCATTGCGATTTACCCCATTACTCCTGCCTCACCGATGGGGGAATGGGCAGATGCATGGGCCGCGGCCGGGCTGAAGAACCTTTGGGGTACAGTGCCGGCGGTCATCGAAATGCAAAGTGAAGGTGGCGCGGCGGGGGCAATCCACGGAGCTCTACAAACCGGGGCTTTGAGCACGACCTTTACCGCATCACAGGGATTGCTTCTCATGATCCCTAACATGTTTAAGATCGCCGGTGAGCTGACGCCATTTGTCCTGCACGTTGCGGCGCGATCACTCGCCGCGCAAGCCCTATCGATTTTTGGTGACCACAGCGATGTCATGGCCGCCCGTGCCACCGGTTTCGCTTTGCTTTGCGCGGCATCAGTGCAGGAAGCTCAGGATCTCACGCTGATAGCGCACGCCGCGACTCTTCGTTCCCGAATCCCGTTCTTGTTCTTCTTTGACGGTTTTCGGACATCTCACGAAATCGACAAAATTGAACCGCTCGAACCGCAGACCATTCGCGCGATGATCGATGAGAACCTTGTTCGGGAGCACCGCGCTCGGGCTTTGTCTCCCGATCATCCCGTGATTCGCGGAACGGCGCAGAATCCGGACGTATACTTCCAGGCGCGAGAGACAGTGAACCGCTTCTACAGTGCTTGTCCCGGCATCGTCCAGCGAGCGATGGATTCTTTCGGGGACTTAACCGGTCGCCGATACCATCTGTTTGACTACCACGGCGCGACCGACGCTGAACGGGTGATAATGCTGATGGGCTCAGGGTGCGAAGCGGTTCACGAGACCGTGGACTACCTGAATGCAAATGGAGAAAAGGTCGGCGTTTTCAAGGTGCGGCTGTATCGCCCATTTGATGTTAACGCCTTTGCCCAGGCGCTTCCGTCCACTGTCAAATCAATCGCCGTTTTGGATCGTACAAAGGAACCGGGCAGCGCTGGAGAACCACTCTACCTGGACTGCGTCACCGCGTTGCAGGAGGTAGGCCGCACCAATCTGCGGATCGTTGGTGGACGTTACGGCCTGTCGTCAAAAGAGTTCACTCCGGCGATGATTAAAGCTGCGCTCGATAACCTGAAGGAGCCGGTACCGAAGAATCACTTTACAATCGGTATTCGAGACGACGTTGCCAATACAAGCCTCGACTATGATAAGTCATTCTCGATCGAACCGGATGACGTTTTTCGCGCGCTGTTTTATGGGCTGGGTTCTGACGGTACGGTGGGCGCAAACAAAGAATCGATCAAGATAATAGGGGAGAATACAGGCTATTATGCACAGGCTTATTTCGTGTATGACTCGAAAAAGGCAGGGGCGATGACAATCTCGCACTTGCGGTTCGGTCCGCGCCCGGTGCGTTCCACCTATCTCATCTCGAAAGCGAATTTTGTCGGCTGTCATCAACCGGAATTTCTGGATCGTCATGGTGTTGTTGATCAACTCATGCCGCATGGGACATTTCTGTTGAATACGCCTGTTGGGCCGGAGGAATTGTGGTCGAATCTTCCTGAATCCGCACAACATCAATTGGTGGAAAAACGTCCACGTTTTTTTGTAATCGATGCACACAAAGTCGCGCGTCAATGCGGAATGGGGGGGCGGATCAACACGATCATGCAAACTTGCTTCTTTGCAATTTCCGGGGTTCTGCCGCCTGAGCGGGCTATTTCGGCAATCAAAGAATCAATTCGCAAGACCTATGGCAAAAAGGGCGCGGAAATTGTGCAAATGAACTTGGACGCGGTTGATCATACATTATCGCATCTTCAGGAACTGCAGATCCCCGATCATGTCTTGCCCCAGCCGCGGGTTAGTGAAACTCCGTTAATTGAAGGGTCGGCCTTTGTGCGAGACGTGCTTGGAAGAATCCTCGCAGGTCGTGGCGACGAAGTTCCGGTCAGTGCGATGCCTGTGGACGGCACTTTTCCTACCGGCACTTCTCGGTTTGAAAAGCGTAACCTCGCCCAGGAGGTCCCCGTTTGGGATGAGGACCTTTGTATCCAGTGTGGCAAATGCGTTCTGGTATGCCCTCATGCGGTGATCCGCAGTAAGGTCTATGATGCCCCAATTCTGAAGCTCGCACCTTCCTCTTTCAAATCTCGCGAGGCCCGGTTGCCGGAGTGGAAAGGACTCAATTATACCTTGCAGGTGGCCGTAGAGGACTGCACCGGGTGCGGGATCTGCGTAGATGTTTGTCCGGTTCGCAGCAAGTCCGAAGCACGCCGGAAGGCAATTAACATGCAGCCGCAGCTGGAGTTGCGTGAGAGCGAACGTAAAAACTGGGATTTCTTTCTCTCGATTCCTGACCGGGGGAGACGCCAACTCTCGTTTGCAAATGTTCGCGAAACCCAGGTGGCTCAGCCGCTTTTCGAGTTCTCCGGCGCATGTGCGGGTTGCGGCGAAACTCCGTATATAAAGCTGTTAACTCAGCTATTCGGGGATCGACTCCTGATTGCGAACGCAACAGGTTGTTCGTCGATTTATGGCGGCAATCTTCCAACGACTCCTTATGCCGCGGGGAGTGACGGTTGTGGGCCGGCCTGGTCCAATTCTTTGTTCGAGGACGCCGCGGAGTTCGGTCTCGGATTTCGGGTTTCCCTGGACAAACAGCGCGAGTTCGCAGAAGAACTGTTACAAAGGTTACGTGGCCAGGTACCCGAAAACATTGTCAGGGAAATCCTGGATGCTGATCAACGGGATGCGGCCGGCGTGTTTGCGCAGCGGCAACGGGTCGCTGACCTCAAACGAGAGCTGCTGAGGCTCAACAGCGACGAGGCCATGCAATTGCTGTCATTGGCGGATACCCTCGTACGCAAGAGTGTATGGATCATCGGCGGTGATGGTTGGGGCTATGACATCGGTTACGGCGGCCTTGATCATGTGCTGGCCAGCGGCCACAACGTGAAAGTCTTGCTGCTCGACACGGAAGTGTATTCGAACACTGGCGGCCAATGTTCGAAATCGACTCCTTTAGGCGCAGTAGCCAAGTTCGCATCAGCTGGAAAAAGGACACCGAAAAAGGACCTGGGCCTGATAGCCATGAGCTACGGCAATATTTATGTCGCCTCTGTCGCGATGGGTGCCAAGGATGAGCATACCCTAAAATCCTTCCTTGAAGCTGAAGCCTACAACGGCCCTGCCCTGATCATAGCTTATAGCCATTGCATTGCTCACGGCATTAATATGACGACTGCAATGCTGAATCAGAAAGCCGCGGTACTGTCCGGACAGTGGCTGCTCTATCGCTACAATCCTGAGCAATCTCAAAATGGCGGAACTCCGCTGCACGTTGATTCAGCCGCACCGAAGGTGCCGGTCGAAGAATATCTAAACCTCGAGAATCGATTCAAGATGCTGAGCAAATCCCGGCCGGCGGACGCGAAACGGTTATTCCAGGAAGCACAGAAACAGGTGGATGCGCGTTGGCAATTGTACCAGCAACTTGCCAAGAGCGGTTCATCGAGCAAAGAAAATGTAAAGGCATGAATCTAACATCGCAATACTTAGGCATGAAGCTTCGGACGCCGCTTGTTCCATCGGCGTCGCCGCTGAGCGATAATCTGGACAACGTCAAACGAATGGAAGACGCAGGTGCTGCCGCTGTCGTATTCCATTCTTTGTTTGAGGAACACATCCAGAGCGAAAGCCGGCAACTCCATCACCATCTGACGCATGGCACCGAGAGCTATGCGGAAGCACTAACTTACTTCCCGGAGTTAGACGAACTAACGGTTGGACCGGAAATTTACCTGAACGAAATTGGAGCCGCCAAAGCAGCTGTCGCCATCCCGATTATCGCAAGCCTCAACGGCTCGACTTTGGGCGGTTGGACCGAATATGCCAAGCAAATCGAACAGGCCGGCGCCGATGCCCTCGAGCTGAATATATACTGGATTCCGACGGACCCCGAGATGCAAGCCAGCGAGGTAGAGTCCAGATATCTTGAAATCACGAAGCACGTCAAGGCCGTGGTCTCTATTCCTGTCGCGGTTAAGCTTAGCCCATTCTTCAGCAGCTTTGCCCACATGGCCAAAGAGCTGGTCAGTGCAGGTGCCGACGCGCTCGTACTTTTCAACCGGTTCTATCAACCGGACATCGATGTGGAAGGACTCGAGGTTTCACCAAATATTCTGCTGAGCACTCCGATGGCTATGCGACTACCCTTACGGTGGATCGCGATCCTTCGCGGACGCGTCCATGCGGATCTGGCAGCGACAAGCGGCATTCATCGTGCTACCGACGTAATCAAGATGGTCATGGCTGGTGCGGACGTAACGATGCTTTGTTCGGTATTATTACGCCGCGGTATTGGGCATATTCGCGTGATTGAACACGAGATCGAGCAATGGTTGCAGGAACACGAGTATGATTCGCTCGACCAACTCAGAGGAAGCATGTGCCAGAGAAGTTGCCCCGATCCCGAGGCGTTCGAGCGAGCTCAATATATCCGGGGGATCTCAACCTCGTGGCGAACTATCTCTAACCTTTGAACACGGTATGGTCGCGGTAGCCTGCATCGCTCACAAATCTCTGAAGATTTGTGAGCGATGCAGGCTAGTTAGTCATATTTCTCTGGCGTATGAAACACGTGTACTTTCTTGCTCCGGCTGGTCGAGGCCAGGGATTAACTACGGTAGCCCTTGGGTTAGTCGAGG
>JAFAJU010000021.1 GCA_019236035.1 Verrucomicrobiota bacterium
CGAATCCGAGATCGTAGCGTTCATTAGCGAAGCTTATGATACGTTATTTCGCAGTATCCTCAAGGATGGTAGGAGGCGCGCTCCCGAGCGACCCAGCGCGAAGAAGAAGAGTCACACAGAGGTCACGAAGGTCAGAGGAGGTCACAAAGGTTATTTAAAGGTGTTCCGAATCGAGGGAACCCCAGAAACCTTCCCGACCTTTTCTGACCTCTGTGACCTTTGTGTGACGCTGCACCGGCCGTTAATCGGATAGTAGCTTTGCAACGACCTCATAGACCTTTTTGCCGGTCTCCTTTGTCTGAACGTTGCTCCCCGCCGAGCCTTGCCCGCCCGTCAAACGGTCCGCGATTGATTGCAGCGTAATCAAAGCACCTGTTTCGCCAATCGGCCGCATCCAGTAATGCTTTGACAATTCTGAGTAGTCTGGCCGCAAACCAGTCAAGACGACGATCTGGTCGTCCCAAGGCATTGCGTCGAATATGTCACTAAGGTAGAGCGGCCCCGGTTCCCAAATCGCGCCGGTGTCTCCCTCGGGCAATAGCCAGCCGGCATCGGGTTGGATTCTGTCCAGGGCTCTCCCAATGATCTCTCGAATGGCGCTGCTGTCTTTCGGCTGGTCGAGCCTGACCACCGGATGATTCGCCGCGGCGAGCCTTTGGCCAAGCGGAACGATGGCTTCTACGACCCCTTTGTCCGCGTGGACTACGTCTCCGCGCATCCGCACAAGTTGTTTCCGATCTGCTCTCCAGCCGTTGGGCGTTTTATGCAAATCAATCCTGGCGACGTATGTTTCCCCTCTTCCAAAACAGAAATTCTGCGATAGAACCACACCGGCAAGCGACGCGTCGGTCGGCGGATCCGCCTCGCTCCGGGTATCGACGGTTTGCCCCAACAAAACATCGGCCCCGGTTTGCACCAGCCTATCGACCAGTTCCGGTTGTCGGGAAAAATCTGCATTCAGTGCCAGGCAGACATTGAGCGTAGGCCGGCCGTGACTGGTTTGATTGATCACCGGCACACGGACGGCATCGACCTCGGTGGGGACGCTACCCGGTGTCAATGGCCACCCGGATGATTCGTCCGGACAAAACGCCGCGAAGAGCCTGACTTCCAACCCGCCCTTCTTCAAGACAATCGACTCATTTCGAGGTGCCGGTGGATCGCCAGAACGTTCCGAACGAAACGGAACAAGCATCGGCGCCTGGACTTCTCTTAGTGATCTCTTGGTCAGCCGAATATCCTGGTTTCCCAGAACAATCGCGTCGTAACCCACCTTGTTGAAAAACGTAGCCACATTTTCAGCGTCCAGCACCTCAGACGCGAACGATCCAGAGAGGCTGTTGCCCGAATCGAACAAAACCACTTCGGCACCTGTTTTCGCCGCTTCCTCCCGCACCGATCTGACATAGGCGCTGATATACTGATAGGTCTGCCGTGGCGCGGAATGGCTGAGACTCACCGGGTAGATATTCCCATGAAGACAGCCGGTTTGAAGAATGATCAAGCTCACAGGTTCTGAACGCCTGCCGCAACCGGACAACATCATTGCGCAACCCATCAGAGCAATCGAGCAACGACGAAACACGCAGTTCATTCTAAGCAGCACTTATAACTGACTGACCAGATTTATTTGCTTAAGAGCCCCGACATTTTATTGATTTGAGCGTTGGAAATCCGAATGTAGATCGTTTGTGGCGGAAAACTTTTATCAGGAAACTGTTGAGGCTCCAAAAACCGCCTTTGACCTGTCTCTCCGGCCCCCCTTATTCAGCGAGTTCCAGGGCCAAACTCGCGTCCGCGAGCGGCTGGAATTGATGGTGCAGGCCGCCAAAAAGCGAGGCGACGTGCTCGAGCACGTCCTGCTCAGCGGTCCGCCCGGACTGGGAAAGACCACGCTCGCCTTCATCCTGGCCAATTCTATGGGAGTCAACATCAGGACCACCAGCGGCCCGATGATCGAAAAGGCGGGAGACCTGGCCGGTATTCTGACCACCCTCGAACGCGGGGATATTCTTTTTATCGATGAGATCCATCGGTTACAAGCCGCCATCGAAGAATATCTCTACCCTGCGATGGAAGATTTCCGATTGGACATCATCATCGACCAAGGGCCTAACGCGCGTAGCGTGCGGCTTAACCTGCCCAAATTTACCCTGATCGGTGCTACGACTCGGGCAGGCTTGATCAGCGCGCCGCTTCGCTCCCGCTTCGGCATGACCAGCCGGTTCGATTACTATGGAATTGAAGATCTGAGCCAGATTATCCGGCGCAGTGCTGGGTTGATTGGTGTCGGCATCGACCAGGAGGGTTGTGACGAGATTGCCTCGCGGGCTCGCGGGACGCCGCGGGTGGCCAACAACCTGTTGCGCTGGGTGCGCGATTACGCTCAGGTCAAATCCAGCGGCTACATCACCAAACTTGTCGCCGACAAAGCCCTCGAAATGCTTGATATCGACCGGGATGGGCTGGACGAAATGGACAAGCGGATACTGGAGGCGCTGGTCGTTCGTTTCCAGGGAGGGCCGGTAGGAATCACTTCGCTCGCTGTTTCGGTCGGAGAAGATTCGGCAACAGTCGAGGAGGTCAACGAACCATACCTGATTCAGGAAGGCTTTATTAAACGCACGGCACAAGGCCGCGTGGCGATGCCAAAGGCCTACGAGAAGTTAGCAATCAAAATCCCTTTGCACCGCCAAGGAGAACTGTTTTAGGCGGCATCGGAAGCGCCCTACCGCGCCCGACACGCATTCACTCCCCCGAGCGCCCCTTCCTCGCACCCCGTGGCGGCGCTTCCCCACCCTGCTGTCCTTCCGGATATTTGATTGTTGTCGGCCAGACGACCCGCCAAGGTTGCCGCTTCAGTTTATCGGTCAATTGGTTAAGGTCCTGCACGATGAGATCAAACCTCGGCAATGCCGAGTTCATCGTCTTGTCCAACGAATCCAGAATGATCTTCAACCGAGCCGAGGCGGCTCTAAAATTCGCTAGAGTCTTCTCAAGATTGTTGTCCTTTTCCAGTTGGCCCGTCACATCTTTGACGGTTGAAAGTACGTCCTGGAACTTCGTGAGCGCAGAATCGACCCCTCCGCCCTTTTCGGTAATACCTTTAAGATTTGCGCCGACACCTTCAAAGTTCTTCAGCGTTTGGGTCAAAACAGAGTCGTGCGCTGTTAGCGCTGTGAGGTTTTGCGAGGTTTTCTGCAACTCGCGCAACGTCGCTTCCGACTGCTTCAGGGCAGGTTCGAGCTTTTGGATAATCATGGGACCCACCTCCCCGAGATCAGGCGCACGTGTGCCGACGAATTTTTCATTCGGTTCCGCTAATCCCGAGGCAGGGTTCCCGTTTGTAAAGTCGATTACGAGCTCAGCCAACAGACCAAAACTTCGCATCGAGACGGTGGTCTCCTTGTAGATCGGCGAATCCTGGGCAACCTGAACTCGAACCATAGCCTCGTAATTGAGTTGGTGCTCCGGGCGATCGTTCAGTGGCACCGGCGATTGGATGTTGGCTACCGTTCCAATTTTCCTTCCAGCTAACATCACTGCTGCACCCGGCTTGACACCCGCAGCATTATCAAAATATACAAAAAACATTTTTTGCGGCCTGAACAAGCCGGGAGAAGAAATGTACAAAACGACGCTGACCACGAGGCCGAGCGTTAAAATCACCAAAAGTCCGGTGCGAACTTCATTTCGCAGAATCTGCATGCGCTGGTGTCTCCATTATCGGGCCTTCCGTCGTTCCGGTCACAAATTGGTGAACGACCGGGTTATCCGAGGCGCGAAACCGGTCCGGGGTATCATCCTCGATAATTTTGCCCTGATAGAGCATGGCCATTCTCGTCGCGATTCGAAATGCACTTTCCATCTCGTGTGTGACAATGACTGACGTTGTATTCGTTTTCTCAGTCAGACCGATAATCAGTTCGTCGATCACAGAACTGATCACCGGGTCAAGTCCGGCCGAAGGCTCGTCGAATAGGATCAGTTCCGGCTCCATCATGAGCGCGCGAGCCAGGCTCACACGCTTCCGCATCCCGCCGCTGAGCTCCGCGGGCATGTTCCCCTCGGTCCCGCTCATCCCCACGATGGCGAGATTTTGTTCGATCAACCTGTCGATCTCCTTTTTCGAACTGCGGCCTAACTCCTCCACTGGCAGCGCGAGATTCTCTCGCACAGTCATGGCGCTGATCAATGCCGAGTACTGGTAGACCATCCCTATACGGCTGCGGAGCAAATTCAATTTGCTCCTACTTAGCCTCTGAACCTGGAGATGGCGGTATCT
>JAFAJU010000041.1 GCA_019236035.1 Verrucomicrobiota bacterium
CTGCAGAGGTAACTCCAATTAAAATCGAATAGCCTCAGGTCCCGCCTTCAGAATCCTTGAAAGGCAAAACCATCGCGAGGCTAAGGCACATACGCCGGAATAAAACTTGATTTGTCTGCAACACATTTTGCCTTTCAAGGATTCTAGCTGCATGATCGGCGGGCAAAGATCCAAGCGAGCGCACCAAAGCCGGTTTTAATGCTCGCGTACACATGACAATTTCGGGCACTCAATTCTTTGATTCAGTGATCGACGCGCCATGTCGGATATTTAGCAAATAGGTTCTGCAAGTTGACAAAGCTCAGGAACTTGCTCGATCGGGGTGCATAATATTCACGCCAGCGCTTGCTGGTATATGTTGCGCTAAGCAGCGTTCTGGTCCACCAAAAAGCTGATGTGCGCAGATAATACCGCTATTTCGCAACTCGATCGTGTCGACCCGACCGGGTCGAGACCTGGGCAGAAGTCCTACGTTTCAGTTTTGATCTGGATACTGGTGATCCTCACCGCGGTTTCCGCGTGGTATTATTACGCCGGAACCAGGAAGATCCCTTCAGCCGGTGGTCTTTATTTTCAGCTGGTCCTGCCTGTTCAACGATTTGCTCAAGCGGACCCGCAATGGGCCAACGATCAGCTGGGTCCGGCGCCTTCGACGATGGGCGCAGAGGGTTGTGCGGTCAGCTGTGCGGCCATGGTCCTGGCGTATTACGGGCAAGACATTGATCCTGGGCGATTGAATGCCTTTCTATCGAACAACAGCGGGTATACTCCCCAAGGCTGGTTGTATTGGGAAAAGGCGGCCGAGTATCAACAGCGAACGCCGGCAAGCGGCGACGAACGGACGGGCACATTGGTCCGACACGCCTATGAAGATTTGCCCTCCTACTATCTGATAGATTCAAATCTTGCGAGAGGCAACCCGGTCATTGTTCGGGTCCATTTGCCGAATGGAATTACCCATTTTGTCGTTATCGCAGGGAAGGCCGGTTTTGATTACCTGATTCAGGATCCTGCCTCCGGCGGAGCTAACGGGGTATATCCTCTACGGGAACTGGCGGGGGAGATCGAAGCCCTGAGGTTTTACGAAAAGGTAAAATAAGCCGTTTTGACGACGGCGCGGTAGGGCGAGGCTCCGCCCGAGCCGTGGCGCGTGACGGGTATATAGGTCCTATGGGTCCTATAGGTCCTATAGGACCCATACGCCGACAAGCCGATTCCTTCACCTCGCTCCAGCGGCGAACAAAACGGCGGGAATCGTCCAAAGCAGGATTTTGAGGTCGAGCCAGATCGACCAGTTATCGATGTACTTGAGGTCGAGCTTCACCCATGTTTCGAACTCTTTCACTTCGTTACGCCCGCTGATCTGCCATAAGCAAGTGATACCGGGTTTTACGCTTAGACGCCGGCGCTGGGCTGGATTCGAGAAATTCTCGACTTCGTAGACCGGAAGTGGCCGCGGACCAACCAGGCTCATTTGCCCTAGGAAAACGTTAAAAAGCTGAGGCAACTCGTCGATACTGTACTTTCGCAACCAGCGCCCCAGGGGGGTGATGCGAGGGTCATCCTCAAGCTTAAAGACCGGTCCGCTCATTTGATTGTATGCTTCCAGTTCGTGCCGGCGCTGTTCGGCGTCGGAATACATAGACCGGAATTTGTACATGCGAAACGGACGGCCATGCTTGCCACATCGCATTTGCGCGAATATAGCGCGGCCCGGTGACGTGGCTCTGATCGCGACAGCCGTGGCAATCATGATCGGCGCAAGGAGGACAATGCCGCACATCGAACCGATCAAATCGATCGTGCGCTTTGTGAGCAGCGCCCATGAGGTCTCCGGCGTCGATCGAAAGACCAGCATCGGCTGCAAACCAAACATGTCGAATGCAGGACGGGCGATCGAGGTACGAATAAAGTCTGCCACCAGCCAGGCTTCTACCCCTTCGATTTCGCAGGCCGCGACGGCTTCTTCGACCCGCCTTAGTTCGGTCTGCCCCGTAACAAAAATTACGCGGCCAACGGAATGCTGGTGCAATGCTTTGACCAGGTCGGAAGTCGATTGGTGTGATATATCGATGTTCTCGACGACATCGATTTCAGCCAATTGCTCCATCGTGAATCGGTCTGCCAGCTGTCGGATTTCCTCTGTAGATCCTGCCAAAATGACCTTTTCCCGGTAGTCGCTGTTGCGAGCGCGGGATTTTACGTACAGAACAACCAGGCGCTCCTTCAGCAGGAGAGCGATCAAGCCGAAGACTGCGAATAAGATCAAAACCGAGCGGCTACTAATGTTCAGACGGAGAAAAATCGAGCAACCGGCAATCAGGACTCCCAACCATAACAAGGCCTGGGCAATCTGAGTAAAGGATTTCAGGAACGTTTTTTGCAACGGAAAATTGTAGAACCCTTGGAGGTCCAGCAGCAGCGGTCCAAATGGCATAATGAGCACGATCAACCAAAGGTAGGCATTGAACGGCTCGATCATCGCGACGCCGTCTATGTTGCCAAGATAGAGGCGGATGGTATGCGCCGCCGAGAGGGAAAGCACCAGAATGACGGCGTCAATCAACTGATTCAGCTGCAGGTTCAATTCCTGCCGGCGGCCCAGGATTGCGCTAGGTCGCCTGGCATTTGCTTTGGACTGCTCTGGATGCACTGTGACCATGAACGATCCTATATTCATGCCAGCAAAAGCACGCAAGTCTTCGATTTTGGCTCGGATTGGGTCATCCCGGGATTTTGACGAAACTTTGACCATGGCGTCCAGTTCTTTTGGCCTTGCGAATGCGCATCCATAAGCTCCTTCCTTGTCAGACGATCTCCGCGAACTCTTGTTTCAAAAGGTTGCACCGAGCGGACACTTTTCCAGCGACAGCAAACTCCGTACCAGTCCGGCCGGTAGGGCGAGGCTCCGCCCGAGCCGTGGCGCGTGACCACGATACGCCAACACGCCGAATCGTGGTCACGCGCCGCGGCTCGGGCGGAGCGGCTCGACTGAGCTCGCC
>JAFAJU010000060.1 GCA_019236035.1 Verrucomicrobiota bacterium
ATGGAGAAAAACGACTCTGTGTCCCTGTCTGATCCGTCGCTCTATATCAATCGTGAACTCAGTTGGTTAGAGTTCAATGAACGCGTTTTGGAAGAAGTGGCCGACGCCAGGAATCCTTTACTGGAGCGCGTGAAGTTTCTCTGCATCGTCGCCTCGAATCTTGACGAGTTTTTTGAAATACGTGTTGCCGGGTTGAAGCAGCAGCACGTTAGCAATTTGAGTGCGCCCGAGCCCGACGCATTGACCCCAAGCGAGCAGCTGGCCGCGATTTCAGTGCGGGTGCGCAAGATGGTCGATGACGAGTACCGCCTGTGGAATGAAGCACTCGTCCCGGCTCTGGAGCAGAATAATGTGTTCTTTCTACACTACGAAGAGCTTACAAAAGAAGAGAAACAGTATTATACCAAGTACTTCGAGAAGTCAGTGTACCCGGTACTGACGCCGCTCGCGGTCGACCCGGTTCATCCATTCCCGCAGTTGCTAAATAAGAGCCTTAATGTGGCCGTCGAGTTGGAAGGCGCAGATCTCAACACGAACTTAGCGGTAGTCCAGGTTCCGCGTATCTTGCCGCGATTACTCCCTTACAAGGCCGGCGAGAGCGGGATGTACCGTTACATTTTCATCGGCAACCTGATCCAGGCGCACGTAGGTTCACTCTTCCACGGAGTGAAAGTCAAGGGGGCTTACCAGTTTCGCGTAACCCGGAACAGCGATCTTTACCTTGACGAGGAAGAAACCGACAACCTGTTGAAAGCCATCGAGCTTGAATTGCGGAAACGGAGTCGCGGTGATGCCGTCCGCTTGGAAGTTCAGAGAGATTGCCCGGCACACATCGCCGATCAATTGCTACAAACTTTCAGCCTCACGAATGATGACCTTTACCAGGTCGACGGGCCGATCAATTTCTTACGGTTGATGCCGGTGATCTCCGAGGTCCAGAGACCCGATCTCAAATTTCGCCCGTTCGTGCCGCCAATCGTCACTGGATCCGCTGATCACGACGATATTTTCTCGCAGATCCGGCGACGGCCGATTCTCTTGCATCATCCCTACGACAGCTTTCAGACTGTATTGGATTTCATCGAGCAGGCTGCGGAGGATCCGAACGTCTTGGCGATCAAGCAGACACTTTATCGAACAAGTGGAGACTCTCCGATTGTTGCCTCCCTTGCTGAAGCGGGCGAGAGCGGAAAACAGGTGACCGTCGTTATCGAGCTCAAAGCGCGATTCGATGAGGCTGCGAATATCAAGTGGGCAAGAACACTACAGGAAGCAGGCGTTCACGTGGTTTACGGCATTGTAAGCCTGAAGACTCACGCAAAGTTAGCTCTTGTCGTCCGTCGTGAAGAGGATGGCATACGACGCTATGTTCACCTCGGTACCGGGAACTATCATCCGTCTACCGCGAGGCTTTACACGGATCTGGGCCTGCTATCCTGTGACCCAGATCTTACGAACGATACCGCGGAACTCTTTAATTGGCTGACCGGTGTTTCGGTCTTTCCAGAATTGAAGAAGATCAAGGCGGCGCCCAAAGTCCTACACGAATTTGTGCTCGAGATGATCGGCCGCGAAACCGAACACGCGAAAGAGGGAAAACGCGCGGCGATTTTTGCGAAAGTGAATTCGCTGGTTGATCCGGAAGTCATTCAAGCGCTTTACCACGCTTCGCAGGCTGGGGTTAAAATCGACCTCCTGATCCGCGGTGTCTGTTGTTTGCGGTCAAAAGTACCCGGGGTAAGCGACAATATTACGGTCCGGAGCTTGGTTGGTAGATTTTTGGAGCATAGCCGAATCTTTCGATTTGAGAATGGAGGCCATCCAGAGGTCTATCTGGCGAGCGCGGACTGGATGGCGCGGAACTTTTTCAGGCGCGTGGAGACCTGTTTCCCGGTTGAAGACTCGGAGTTGCGAGGGCAGATCGATCAAATGCTCGATATTTACTGGAGGGATAATGTGAAGTCACGAGAACAAGGCATCGAGTCCACCTATGTTCGCAGGCCGAGTGATGGGGAGCAGGTCGATGCCCAGAGCCATTTCCTTGAACAGGCGTTAAAACGCAAAAAACCTAACGTCGACACAAAGCCCC
>JAFAJU010000248.1 GCA_019236035.1 Verrucomicrobiota bacterium
ACGTGACCTGGTTAGACTCTCGAAAGTCGCCAGAGAATAGCTCACGAAGCCACTCTTCGTGTACGCCGGTCACCTGAGAAAGAAGAACGATCAATTCATCGTCCCGGCCTTGAATTTCGCGGATCTCAGCCGCAACCAGAAGAGGGCTTTTGTGCACTACGCTCTCCCGTGCCAGCACCCCGTGCCTGCCATGGACGAGATCACAGCGCAGCGTCCCTCCATCAATCCTTTTAGCCAAGTGATCTGAAAATCCCACCAACATGGCTTTACCAAGTGCCTCGGCATCGAACTCATCGACCCTTTTATCGACGTTGAGCCCTTCGGCTCGGGCAATCTCGATGAACTGCTCGAAAACCTGCGCTACCTGCTGCGCAACAGCAAAGCGAATACCAAGACGGCGCGCCTTATCCGCGCCGTATTGCTGAGCATAAAGCCATGCGCGTATCAAAACGAAGAAATCTGACTCGACCTCCTTGCCAAGTATCAGCTCCCGATCATGCTCCATCTGGTTGTTTTCGCTTCGTCTAAGCAGATGCCGCTCCTGAGTAAGCGCGGCGATAAGTGCGACAGTCGGAACACAACCGAGTTTGTCCGCTATCAAAAGCATTCGAGAGTACCGAGGATGAACCGGGAACGAGAGCATGCGATATCCGAGCGGGGTGATTTTCCCATCCTGTCGGTCCAATGCCCCGAGATCCTCCAGTAGCGTGATAGCGCGGCGTAAGAATTTCGGATCAGGCGCTTCGATCCAAGCAAATCTTTCGAGATCAGTTACTCCGGCCGCTTTCAAGTTGAGCAAGACCTCTGCGAGATCGAGCCGTTTAATCTCTGGCAGGTCCTGCGGACGCCTGCCCAATTGATCCCGTTCCGACCAAAGCCGGATGCATCGTCCCGGCGCGGTACGACCGGCACGACCGGCTCGCTGGTCGGCCGAAGCCCGGCTGATTTTTTCAGTGATGAGGGTATTAATGCCCCGATGGGGGTCGTACTTTCCGATCTTCGCCAAGCCGCTATCGATTACGAGTGTCACGCCATCGATGGTCAACGAGGTTTCGGCAACGTTGGTAGAAACAACGATCTTTCGTTCAGAATAAGTGGCTACGGCGGCATCCTGTGCCCGCGGAGACAGGTCACCATGGAGAGGCAAGATAACTCCGTCGAATTTGGAGCGCCTAATCTCCTCGATTGTTCTCGCGATTTCGAAAGCGCCCGGCATGAATATAAGAACATCACCGCCATCATCGTCAGCCTGGGCGAAGGCATCTGCAGCAAGCTCCCACGGGGGCTCATCAATCGTCTCGCGCTTCAAGTATTCGATGTCGACCGGGAACGTGCGTCCTTGGGAAGTCAGAACGTTACATGGTCGCAAGTGGGACTCCACCAGAACGGTATCCAGTGTGGCCGACATTACTACGATCTTCAGGTCGGGACGAATCGAGTGTTGAATGTCGAGTGCGCGAGCCAGCCCGATGTCGCCGTAAAGGTGACGCTCGTGAAATTCGTCGAAAATAAGCACGCTGACCCCGTTTAGCGCCGGATCACCCACCATTTGTCGTAGCAGGACTCCCTCGGTTACAAACCGGATCCGGGTATTCGGGGTCGACACATTGTCGAGCCGGATCTGATAGCCGACGGCTTCACCTAAGCGGACGTTTCTTTCAAAAGCTACCCGCGCTGCCAACATCCGGGTTGGCAATCGTCGCGGCTGCAGAACGATGATCTGACCATTGCCGGCGATACCTTTATCAAGCAGGATCTGTGGAACCTGGGTTGACTTCCCGGAACCTGTCGGTGCTTGCAGAATAAGGCGGGGGAAGGTTTGCAGTGATTCGATGATTCGCTCCTGAAGCTCGTAGATAGGAAGATGGGACTGCACGACACGGGGACTTAACGGGGGGAGGGAAAGAATTCAAGAATTCAGAAGTCGATTCTCTTTTCCTGGCTTATGTACTCCCTCTTCCGGCTTCTTTGGCTCTTGGCTCCTTGGCTTCTCGCTTTCTCCGACGTAGGCTAGCTGATGCGAACGATTCTCCGAGTCTTCCGATACATTCGACGATACCGATGGATGGCGATTGGGACAGTGGGGTTCGCGGTACTCGGGACACTAATGGTTATCGTGTTTCCGATGGTGACGCAGCGAGTGATCGACGAGGGGATTCGAGGTCGGAAACCAGAACTGATCCTGCCGCTGGCCCTCTTGACGGTTGGCGCATTTTTTGTGCAGAGCGTAGCCGATGGCATTCGGATCATTTTGAACAACATGTTCGAACAGAAGGTCATTTTCGATCTGCGCAGCGACCTATACGACCACATACAAAAATTGCCGCTGCGCTGGTTTGACCACCGCGCCACCGGCGACATTATGACGCGGGTACTGGAGGATGTAAACGCGGTGGAGCGCGTGCTTATTGACGGTGTCGAGCAGGGAACCGTCGCGATCCTGCAGGTGTGGATCGTCAGCGTCTTACTCTTCCTCCGGGAACCTTGGCTGGCGACCCTGACGATGTTGCCGATCCCGCTTCTGGTTGCCGGTGCACTGGCCTACACTTTGACGGCCAGATCGCGTTACAGGTCACAAAGGCAGGCCGCGTCTGCGATGAACTCGTTACTTCACGATAACCTATCGGGCGTCCGCCAAATCAAGGCTTACGTGCGGGAAACGCAGGAACATGTGAAGTTCAATGAGGCGAGCAAACGATTGAAACAAGCAACCCTGGTGGTGATGAAGTTCTGGGCAATCTACTCGCCATCGATGGATTTTCTGACCTCATGCGGACTAGTGATCGTCACTGGGTTCGGAGGATTCGCCGTTCTCCAGGGTCGCTTAGCCATTGGTGAACTGGTGGCATTTCTGATTCTGGTTCGGTACCTGTACGAACCGATCGGTAGGCTGCACGCATTAAATCAGATGGTTCAAAGTGCGCGGGCTGCGGGAGATCGCGTATTCGAAATCCTAGATGAGGCGCCCGAGCCCGATCTGGGTGAAAGGGACCCGTTTGATCCGATCGGCCGTATTGAATACCGAGACGTCTCGTTTTCTTACACTGCGGAGCAACCTGTGTTAAGAAATATCGCGTTCGTAGCTGAGCCAGGGCAAACCATTGCCCTAGTGGGCGCGACGGGAGCCGGAAAATCAACCTTGGTCAATCTTTTGTTGCGGTTTTACGAATTGGATCAAGGCGCAGGAGATATTTTGATTGATGGCCGGTCAATTCGCGACCTTTCTAAACGCGCGATCCGCAATGCCACCGGATTCGTGAGTCAGGAAAGCTTTCTATTTAACGGAACCATTCGTGAGAATCTGTTGTTTGGCAGACCCGAGGCGAAGGAGCCCGAGATTTGGAGCGCGCTTCGCGCGGCAAACGCGGCAGAGTTTGTCTCACAATTGCCGCTGGGTTTGGATGCGGCGGTTGGCGAGCGAGGCATACGCCTGAGCGTTGGAGAAAAGCAGCGGATCTCGATCGCTCGGGCGATCTTGAAGGATCCGCCATTGTTGGTTCTGGATGAGGCTACCGCCAGCGTCGATACGGAGACCGAACGGCAGATTCAGGAGGCGCTGAATCGCCTCTTGTTAGGCCGGACAAGTTTTGTCATAGCGCATCGTCTGTCGACGGTGCGGCACGCCGACCAGATCCTCGTCTTGGACCGGGGCCAGATAGTTGAACGAGGCGATCACGAACAACTGCTCGAGTTGGACGGCATTTACGCGAAGCTCTGCGAAAGTGGGCTGTTCTTTGAGGATTCAGAAGCTGCCCAGCCTCAGACTTGCGGTGCAGAAGACGCTAGCCTCCATCGGTGAAGATTTATCAGAGATGCAGCCTAGCGTCTTCTGCATCGCAAGTCTGAGGCTGGGCAGCTCCTGAATCCTATAGGATTTTTGCTTGCCTCGGCCTGTGCGAAGCCTGATTAGTACAAATTGCTCTATCGGATTGGTTACTTGACCGGGCGGGCTCTTGCCCACATTGGCAGCATTTTCTGGCTCCTTCTAAACACGCTGGAAGAAATCGGAGATAGCATCCGCCGCGGGAGGCTACCCTTCAGAGCTTCGATGCTGTTTGCGCAAACCGATCGAACCGGTGTCGGATCGGTCCCGCTGGTTCTGATGGTTTCATTTTTTCTCGGGCTTACGATGGCGTTGTTGACGGGGTATCAGTTGGAAAAATTTGGTACTGAACGATTGGTCCCAACGCTGATCGCGATCGCCTTCACGCGAGAACTGGGGCCGTTGCTGACCGGCATCGTTCTGGCGGCTCGGATCGGCGCGGCCTACACCGCTGAACTTGGTACAATGCAGGTTTCCGAAGAAGTGGAGGCAATCGAGGCGATGGGTATTGGACCATTGCGATTTCTTGTGGCTCCCCGACTGGTGGCGATAGCTAGCCTGATGCCTTGCCTTTCGGTGCTTTCGTGCGTTGCGGCGCTCGTAGGGTCGGCGTTGATTTCCTGGGCGATGCTGAATCTGGTGCCCGCGTTCTATTTCGATGCGATCATGACGAGCCTGATAATCAGCGATATAGTTATCGGTTTA
>JAFAJU010000274.1 GCA_019236035.1 Verrucomicrobiota bacterium
GTATTCGGCACACCGGCGAAGCTTGATTGGGTCCGGTGGCAGGGAAGAGAAAATTCGGACTTACAATTTCCCACAGAATCGCGTGACCGATCATCGCATCGGTCTGACGCTCTACAATCTAGACCTTTTCATGGAAGGGCAGCTCGACGAAATGGTAAAGGCACTGCAAGTCAGTGACATGGAGCAGCGGTTGAAGGAAGCAGGACTAGAAGCCGCTTCGACGTGAATTTGCATCCCCCAAAGTGACCGTTCTCGAAGTTCTCCAAAACACGGCGGTGTACTTTGCTAAAAAGCAGGTTGAGCACCCGCGCCTGAACATCGAGCATCTTTTGGCCGACGCACTTGGCAAGAAGCGGATTGAACTCTACCTCGAGTTTGATCGACCGCTATCTGATCGTGAGCTCGAACCATTGCGAGAGAAGGTGCGCAGGCGCGCTGAAGGCGAGCCCCTGCAACATCTGTTGGGTCACTGGGATTTTTTTGGGCGTACTTTCAAAACGGATCGCCGAGCTCTAATTCCGCGGTCAGAGACCGAGCTCCTGGTTGAGGAGGTGCTAAAGAGGCTCGCGATCCGGGAACCAAAGGCAAGTCGCCTGGTGGACGTCGGTACGGGTAGCGGCATTCTGGCGATCACTTTTGCTCTGGAGCAGCCGGAGCTTGAGGTGGTTGCTGCTGATATCTCGGATGATGCGCTTGCGTTGGCCCACGAAAATGCTGAGAGGCTTGGGGTGTCACAGCGAATTGCGTTTCGCCGTTCGGATCTGCTCGATCAGATCGATGGATCGTTTGACTGGATCGTGGCAAACCTTCCCTACATCCCCACTGCGGACATTTCAGGATTGCAACGCGAGGTGCGATTCGATCCCCCCATAGCCCTTGACGGGGGTGAAGATGGATTGGCGATTGTCAAAAAATTGATTGAATCGATCCCTGGTAAAATAGCGTCAAACGGTGTCGTTGCTCTTGAGCTCGGGCAGGGGCAGGCGCAACCGCTGTCGAATTTTTTGGCTCGCCAAAACTATCGGGACGTCTCAATTATGAAAGACTACCAGGGAGTCGAACGGGTTCTTATCGCCAGGTATGGATAAAATCATCGTTCATGGTGGGCACCATTTGACGGGAACGGTTAAAATTAGCGGGTCGAAGAACTCGGCCTTGCCGATTCTGGCTGCCACGCTTCTGACAAAGGATCCCTGCGTCATCCAGCGTGTGCCGGATCTCAGTGACGTGCACTATATGCTCCAGATCCTGACGCATCTGGGAGCGGATGTGGAGCGTGCCAGCGGTACCGTGACGGTGAAAGCCGAACAGGTCAAAAGCGTTGCTCCTTATGAAATTGTTCGTAAAATGCGCGCATCGGTTTGCGTATTGGGGCCGCTTCTTGGCCGGGAAATGGAAGCGACGGTTTCATTGCCAGGTGGCTGCGTCATTGGAGACCGTCCGATTGACTTGCATCTTCGGGGCTTTGAAGCGCTTGGTGCCGCCGTACGCGTCCATGGGGGTAACGTTAAAGTTCTCGCTCCATCGCTTCGGGGAGCCACGATTTCACTGAAAGGAAAATTCGGCACTACGGTCCTGGGCACGGACAACGTCATGATGGCTGCGGTTCTGGCCGACGGTACGACGATCATTGAAGACGCGGCGCGCGAACCTGAGGTTGTCGATCTCGCAAACTTTCTTAACAAGATGGGTGCGCGAATCACCGGAGCGGGTAGTTCCCGAATCGTGATCGAGGGCGTAAAGGAATTGCATGGCGCAGAGCACGAGGTGATTCCTGATCGGATTGAGGCGGGTACTTTTCTTATTGCAGGTGCGATCGCAGGTCGGGAAGTTACCACCAATCGGGTCAGATCTGACCACTTGACTGCGGTCACTGACGCCCTTCAGGCTTGCGGATTTTATGTCGGCGGTGCCAACGGTTCACTGACGATTCATGCAAACGGAAATCTCAAGCCGCTAAATCTGAAGACTCAGCCGTATCCGGGGTTCCCGACAGATATGCAAGCTCAAATGTGTGCCCTGCTCGCGACCGCCGCCGGCGAGAGCTCGGTGACT
>JAFAJU010000407.1 GCA_019236035.1 Verrucomicrobiota bacterium
CTATTGGTTCGGGGTCGTCCTCTTAAATATACTTGGCCAGATCGGATCGATCATCGCGCTGTCGGTGGTCTACCTTGTTAGTCTCGTCTGGTTGACAGGAATCCGGCCGATCTTTTTGGTCAAGCAGTCGATCCAGGGCGCTAAAAACTTTTTCCTGAGGATGGTTCAAGAGAGGGAACGGCGCCGGATGCAGGCCGCTAACGAGAGAGAACGCCTGGAAGCAAACCAGAAAAAAATCGAACGAGAAATACGCAAGCACGAGAAGGAATTAAAGAGGAAAGGTTTTCTTCCGGAGGAACCGGAATCTGAGCCGGTCGCGTATCCCGAACCCAAGATTATCGATTCTTCGGCGGCCGTTCCGAACAAATCGAAGCCAACGCTAGCGGAAGTGAAAGGGAAGGGACGCGACAAAGAAGCCGTTCCGTCGATGGCTGGGCAGCACATTGAAAACTACGAGCTTCCCTCCAAAGAGCTGCTGGAACCGATCGATCTGGAGGGGCGAAAGGCGGCCGATCCTGCCGAGTTAAAACTAATCCAGCATGTTCTGATCGATACACTCAAGCAATTCAACATCGAAGCCAGTCCCGGGGATATCACTCGCGGTCCCACCATCACTCGGTACGAAGTGTATCCAGCTCGCGGGGTGCGCGTAGATAAGATTTCGAGCCTCGAGCGTGATCTGGCGCGGGCCACCAGGGCGGAACGAATCAACATACTGGCGCCCATCCCAGGGAAAGATACGGTCGGAATCGAGCTTGCGAATTCGAAAAAGGTCAAGGTCACGCTTCGCGAAATTCTGGAATCGGACGATTGGGCGCAAACCAAACACCGGATTCCGATTGTGCTCGGGAAGGATGTGTACGGAAAGATCATTCTCGGGGACCTGGCGCAGATGCCTCACGGGCTGGTCGCAGGGACCACGGGCAGCGGTAAGAGCGTCTGCATCAACGCGATTATCGCCAGCATTTTATTCCGTTTCAGCCCCGATGAGCTGCGCTTTGTGATGATCGATCCCAAGGTGGTGGAGATGCAGATGTACAATGCTCTTCCTCACTTGGTTATGCCGGTGGTCACGGATCCAAAGAAGGTGCTGCTCGCGCTGCGCTGGATTGTGAATGAGATGGAAAACCGGTACAAGATTTTTGCGAAGTCCGGTGTCCGGAACATAACGGGGTTCAACGCCCGGCCGAAGCCGAAGTCGCAACAGGAACTGAACGAAGCGGCGGAATCGGAGGGTTTGGCAGACTCCGACACTGTTTCGCCCGAATCAGATACGTCGCAAATCCGGGTGCCAAGGGAGGACGATCTGGTGATCCCGGATCACCTGCCCTATATCGTCGTGATCATTGACGAATTGGCCGACCTGATGCAAACCGCGCCGGCTGACGTGGAGAACGCCATCGCACGAATCACGCAGATGGCGCGAGCTGCCGGGATCCACATGATCGTTGCGACACAAACACCGCGTGCCGATGTGGTCACCGGGGTAATTAAGGCAAATATTCCGACGCGCATCGCTTTCCAGGTTGCTTCGGCTCTCGATAGTCGGGTGATCCTCGACGAGAATGGCGCTGAGCGTTTGCTGGGACAGGGAGACATGTTTTACCGCCCGCCCGGTACTTCACGGCTTATCCGTTCACAGGGCGTGCTGGTAACGGATGAAGAGATTCGTCGTCTGGTGGAATTTGTTTCCGATCAAGGTGTTCCGGGCTTCGACCCGGCGATCCAGAATCAGCTGGAGTCCTCTGGTGAGGTTGAAGACGACGTGAGCGAGGAAGATGAAGCGTTGGTGGAGAAATGCCTCGAGATTATTCGTCAGGAAAAGCGGGCCTCGACGTCGATGTTGCAGCGGCGTTTGCGCCTGGGGTACACCCGGGCTGCTAGAGTGGTTGACATCTTGGAGCGCCGAGGCATTTTGGGCCCCGGTGACGGCGCAAAGCCAAGGGAAATTTTAGTGGACCTGGATGCTTTGGTGTAAAAAGTGAAGTAGAATCTAGGCGATGGTCCAAGAACGTGTCGCCGGAAGTAGATTTTAAACCAGGCTGTCAACATGGTGGAATCGGTCGGTAGGAGATTGCAGCAGGCACGACTTGCAAAGAAGCTCGAGATTGAAGATGTCGCCGAGAAGACGAAGATCCGGCCCAACCGCATAATCGATCTCGAGGCGGACGAGTATGCTCATTTTCCTAACCTGATGTACGCGAAAAGCTTTTTGGCGAAGTACGCCAAGTTCCTCGGGGTCGATATCCAGGAAGAGCTTGATAAGTTCCTCGTGGCGGGAACAATTTCGGTGGGCGATTACCAGTATCTGAGCTCTGGGCCGCCTCAAAAATTTGTTGCACAGCCTCGCGTGCAGATGGTTAAGGGGTTCCGCGTTCCGCCTGCTGTAGTCGTAGTGCTGGTTTTGATCGTTCTGGTGGGAGTCCCGGTTTTTTCGTACCTTGCTCTTAACATTCCGCGAGTAGCGGGAACGAACCTCGCCGCTAACACCGTAAAGACCGAGCGATCCGCAGACCGAGCGCCCACTGCAATCGCCCAATCCAGTGCTGATTCGCTGCAGTCGTTAACGAAACCATCCTCACCTGATGAGAATGCCGGAGCCGGTGCTCAGGCCAGCCCGCCTCCGGAGGAAGCGATGCCAGTGGCGAGCGCGAGTGCGAGTCAGCCCCGGATTGAAGATGGAGTCGAAGTAAGAAGGGCGCTTCCGGTGAATGCACCCGAGTCATCGACCGCGGCGGAGACGCCCACCAAGGCGAGTCTCTCAACCCTTCCGGATAAAAAGTTAGAAGTCCGGGTCTTGAAAAGGACTTATGTCAAAGTGACGAAGGACGAGGAGGACGCGCAGCCGGTTTTTGACGGGTTCGCGGCTCCCGACAGTCGCCCGATAGTCGTTGAAGGAAAGCGGTTCTGGGTGCACGTGTCAGACAAGGGAGCTGTGGAGGTGCGTAAAGACGGTCAGCTTATCCTGGGCAACTCCGACGATATTGTGATCAATTGATTGGAAGGGTTTGATGGATTCTCCAGGTCGTACTTTGTCTGTTGACGATGTTCTGTCCGCGCCGCCCGCGTTGAAGGTTGGAATGATCAGCCTCGGCTGCGCAAAGAATCTGGTCGATGCGGAGATCATGCTTGGAGATATCCTGGCACACGGGATGCAGGTAACTGCGAATGCGGATGACGCAGATGTTCTGATAGTCAACACCTGTGCCTTTATCGACTCGGCTAAAGAGGAATCTATCGAAGCGATCCTGAATGCGCATCAGGCGCGGGGTTTACGAAAACGGCCGGGGCAGAAGCTGGTGGTCAGCGGTTGCATGTCTCAGAGATTCGCCGCCGAACTTGCCGCTGAAATTCCGGAAGTGGACGCATTCATGGGGCTCGATCAGGTTGCGGAGGCTGGGGAAATCGTTCGCAAGGTCGTCGGCCGGTCAGAAGGAGCCGCATTGAGTTTTGTCACGCCCAAATGTCGATACATACCGGATTACACGACACCGCGGTTTCGACTGACGCCGCCCCACTATGCCTATCTGAAAATCGCGGAGGGCTGCAATCATCCGTGCAGTTTCTGTGTGATTCCTCAGATGCGCGGTAGACATCGGAGCCGGCCGATCGAATCGGTCGAAGCCGAGATTCGCGGCCTGGTCGACGAAGGAGTAAAAGAGATTAATCTGATCAGTCAGGACACCACCTATTATGGGATGGATTTATGGGATCAGAAGGCAGGGCCCAGGCAACCGATCGACTCGGCGCGCGGCCCCACCCTGGCCCGTCTGTTAGAGAAGATCGAAGGAATTTCGGGAGACTTTTGGGTGCGACTCCTCTATACGCATCCGGCCCATTGGAGTAAGGAGTTGATGGACGCAATCGCGGCCAGTTCAAAAGTCGTGAAGTACGTCGACATGCCCTTACAGCATATCGATGACGAGATGCTCCGGCTGATGCGGCGAGAAACGTCGCGGAGACACATCGAGGATCTGATTGAGGCGATCCGCGAAGGGATACCCGGCATAACGCTCCGCACCACCTTTATTGTTGGATTCCCCGGAGAAACAGAGGAACAGTTTGAATCGCTGCTGGAGTTCATCGAGCGGATCCGCTTCGAACGCTTGGGAATATTCACCTATTCCCAGGAAGAAGGCTCTCGCGCCGCAAAGATGAGCGGTCAACTGTCTGCGGCGACAAAGAGCGCGCGTTATCGTCGCGCTATGCAGCTTCAACGGGAGATTGCCAGCGAACTGGCCAAATCAATGGTTGGAAAGCAGGTCAAAGCACTTGTTGAACAACCATTAGTCGCTCGAAGCGAAGGAGATGCGCCGGAGGTGGACACGCGGGTGTTGCTCGCGCGACCGGCTCCCGTCGGAGAATTTGTCAAGGTTCGAGTTACTGGAACGCAGGTGTACGATCTGCGGGGCGAAACCTGTTAGCCTGCATCGCTCACAAATCTTCAGAGATTTGTGAGCGATGCAGGCTCGGCGCTCTCTTACGTACCCGGCGTAGGGGACGGAGCCGGGGCCGGTGCGGTTTCCGTGGCGGCTGGGGACGGTGTGGCAACCGGCGAACTTTCAGGTTTGGGGGAAGGAGAGGGGTTCGCTTTTGCCGTGGTTCGTTTCGTTTTGGCGTGGTGCTTGGAAGAACCGGTTGTGCCCTGGCCCGCTTTTTCGAGCGTATTTCCCGTGTTCTTCAATCCTTTGCCGACCGTACGTTCAGTGGCCTGGGCGCCGTGCTCTACTGTCCGGCCGGTGGCCTGTGCACCATGCTCTATAGTTTGGCCTGTTTTCTTCGCGGCTTTCCCTACGGTTTGGCCGGTTTTCTCGACTGGCCCCTGATCCTGTTGTGCTCGCGCGGCGAGAGTTACGCCAAGCGACAGAGCGATTACCAATGCGAAATATTTCATAGTTATCTCCACTATAGCTCGTATAAGGATGCCCT
The DNA here is from genome assembly GCA_019236035.1 of Verrucomicrobiota bacterium. GTDB lineage: Bacteria > Verrucomicrobiota > Verrucomicrobiia > Chthoniobacterales > JAFAMB01 > JAFAMB01. The sequence continues at coordinate 4,930 of JAFAJU010000407.1, forward strand.
GGCGGCTGTATTGCAGCGGATTTCTCTGGCTTAATTTGGTTTGCACCACCGCACTCGACATCGGATATTCCCCGCCACGCGAGTGACCAAAGTACCCTTTTTCGACCTCAAGAAGCAGTTCATTCCTCTGCGAGACGAAATCTTAGATGAGATTGCCGCTGTTTGCGATGACCAGGCATTTATTCTTGGGGCCAAGGTTGAGGTGTTGGAGAGAGAAATCGCGTCAGTCTGTGGAGGGGGCTACGCCATCGGAGCTTCGTCCGGCACAGACGCCCAAACTTTGATTTTGATGGCGCTCGGGGTCGGAGCCGGGGACGCAGTTGTGACCACTCCTTTTACCTTTTTCTCTACGGTCGGCTGTATCGCCCGGGTCGGAGCGAGACCGGTTTTCGTAGACATTGATCCGGAGACTCTTAATTTGTCGCCAGCGAGACTCGAGGAGTTCTTTGCCAGGGAGTGTACGTCGCAAGAGGGGAAAGTTCGGACGCGAGGAGGGCTTCTGGTAAAAGCGGTTATCCCGGTCCATTTGTTTGGTCTGTGCTGTGAGATGGACGAAATTCAGGCGATTTGCGCGCGCTACGGTGTGCCCGTTATTGAAGACGCGGCCCAGGCGATCGGTGCCGAGTACCCATCGGAAGAAGGGACGAAACGTGCCGGTGGAATCGGGGAATTCGGGTACTTGAGCTTTTATCCGACCAAGAATCTGGGAGCGTTTGGAGACGCCGGTATGGCAACCACTAAACATGCCTGGATGGCCCAGCGCTTGAAAGTTCTCCGAAATCATGGAATGGAACCAAAGTACCACCATGAATTTGTGGGCGGAAACTTTCGTTTAGACACGCTGCAGGCAGCCATCTTGCTGAAGAAATTACCGCATCTTGCACGCTGGTCGCAGAGGCGGTGGGCAATCGCGCAACATTACCGTGCTGAACTTGCGGACCTCGAACCGGATGTACGCTTACCAAGCGAACCATTCGGAAAAGTGCTTGCTGAACGAGGGCATATTTATCATCAATTCGTTGTGCGCGTAACTAGGCGCAAGGAATTGCGTGAGTACTTGAGAGGATGCGGAATTGGAACAGAAATTTATTACCCGGTTTCAATAAATCGCCAGAAGTGTTTCGCCTATCTGGAGGCTGGCCCGTTTCCAGAAGCAGAGGCGGCAGCTGAACAAGTGCTAGCGTTACCCATATTCCCGGAGTTAACCGACAGCGAAGTCCAATTCGTGGCTGATGCTATCGCTGCGTTTTTCAAAGAATAACGGATGTTCGATATCAAAGAGAAACCTAAACTGGTTGAAAGAGCGTTATTGGTTGGCGTCTACAAGGGTGCGGCGCAAAGAGAAGAATCCGAAAGCCTCTTGAACGAGCTCAGTTCCCTCGTGGACACGTTGGAAATTCCCGTTCTAGGCAGTCTGCTCGTCCGAGTGCAAGAACCGAATCCGCGCTACTTTGTCGGGACGGGAAAGGCACAAGAGATTTTCGAGCGAGCCAGGGAGTTGGAGGCGGATGTCATTGTGTTTGATAACGAGTTGAGTCCGGCTCAGCAGCGGAACTGGGAGGCGATGACCGGCTTGGCGGTCATCGACCGGGAAGAAGTCATCCTGGATATTTTCGCCCAACGGGCGCAGACCAAGGAAGCCCGTCTGCAGGTCGATCTGGCCCGCATGGAGTACTCGCTTCCACGGTTAACCAGAGCCTGGCGTCACCTCAGCCGGCAGGGAGGCGGTTTGGGCGGAAAAGGTGAAGGTGAAACACAGCTGGAGGCAGACCGGCGCCTGATTCGCACGCAAATCGATCGGTTAAAGGACGATCTCGAGCTGGTTCGTTTGCGTCGCGCCACGCAACGGAAACAGCGTGAGCGATTGCCGCTTCCGAATGCCGCGATCGTAGGCTATACCAACGTCGGGAAATCGGCGCTTTTAAAGAAGCTCACTGGCGCAGAGGTTCTGGTGGCGAACAAGCTTTTCGCAACGCTTGATACTATGACTCGTCGGGTCGACCTCCCGTCTGGACAAGGCTTGCTCCTGACTGACACCGTCGGCTTTGTCAGAAACCTGCCGCATCGCTTGATTGAAGCCTTCAAGGCAACGCTGGAGGAGGCTGTGCTCTCGGATTTTCTAGTCCATGTCCTGGATGCCAGTCACCCGCGGGTTTACGATTTCCATCAAACAACAATACGCGTGTTGGGGGAATTAGGGGCTGACGCGAAAAGGACGATCACGGTCCTGAACAAGGTCGATTTGATCAGGGACGAGTCGACCTTGCACGCTCTCCGCCTTCACTTTCCTGATGGAGTATTTGTCTCGGTTCGTACCGGAGAAGGCCTCAAAGAGCTCCGGCACAGGATGGCGGACATGCTCGCGGATCGCGTATCGAAGGTTGAACTCGCCTTGCCTCTCGATCGGACTGACTTGCTTTCGCTCCTGCATCGCACCAGCAACGTTCTCAGCGTGGGCTATGAGAACGCCCAGGTCAATGTTATCGCTTCGGTACCTCCGAAGGTTTACGCGCGCATTGAGGCCTTTCTTATCAGGCGGGAACCGACGCTGCAGCCGGTGTAGCCCTCCAGCAACCAGATTCCTCTAAATGTCGCTTATCTTGGTGCCATTTGTGCCTCGCCCGTACCTCGCCACGAACCCCAAATCTCTGCGATCAAAAATAGCGTCATGCATTGTGGTAGCAGACAAAAGATCAGTTGGTTTGTTAAGTAGCGCGTGATCTCCAACGAGTGAACTATGGCAATGCCTAAACTGTTGGCAAAACTGTAGGAATAGAACAGCGCGATAGTTAGGGCAAAGAGTCGGTAGCTCTCTCTGAGACGGGGATTTCTCACCACCATGACCAGTAGGACGGACATCAGAATGATTAAAATAGAGAATGTCCGCAACAGCGCACCGTTTATCCAAGAAACTGCACCCGGTTGCAAAAGCTTTGGTTCGACCCGGGCCAGTTCTCTCGACTTCGAACTGAAATCTGCCAATGGCGCGTAGAGAATTTCGGACAGGCTTTTTTTGCCATCAAGAACGACGCAATTGTTGAGATAGTTCCGACCCCCAACTAGCTCAATCTCATGCTTATAGGGAGACGCTTTTCCAATATTATTGTATAAGATCGAAAGTTGCCTGAGGACCTTCGTTAACATGCGCCCCGGTTGGTTAGTCCACGCTCGAAAAAAATAATAGTAATAAAATTTGATTCTATCTTCGGCTCCCTGCTGAGATTTGAAAAGGGCCTGGAACTTCTGATCAAATGAGTCTTCATACATCAGGTAATCCGGATCAAATCCCAGCGATCTGTAGCGACCGGTTCCTTTCGAGAGCTCGATTTCATGCGCAAGCAGCGCCTCGGTTTGCTCCAGAAACTGCTTTTCATAGGGTGTTTTAACGTCGTCTCGGAGATCGCGCGATATCTGATCGCGAATTATATCTGCGTGCATGACGAACAGCGTGGTCGGTAGAAAGGTTCTGCTCAGCTCATCTCCAGCTTTGATGCTCTTTTCGGGCAGCAAAAGGAAGAGCGATATACAGAGCGCCGGCACGCCGATCATTGCGAGTTTTCGCTGGAATGGTTCTTTCCGGTCGAGAAGCGAGAACCAGATCGGGAGCGTAGAGAAGCCAACTCCAAGGTAAAAGCTGGGCTTCAAAAAAAACAGTAGACAGGCATTGAACAGATTAGCTGAGCCGTAAACCAGTGAGGCGCGGTAGCTGAGTTCAATATATCGATACCTGATGAATTGAATATTGAAGAGCATATTGAGAGCGGCAAAGAATGGGAAAATGGCTTCAGGCCGAATCAAATGTTCCAGCCGGATCACACTCGTATTGAATAGAAATAGAGCTGCCACCGGTAATCCACACAGCCGATAAAATCCGGCGGGGATGATCGCTCCCTTGATTAGAGTCCTGGCGCAGTTCCAACAGGCCAAAAGAACTCCACCCGCCGCCAGTCCGAGAAGGTGTTGAATAATGGCGGCTGCGCGAAAGTCTGGGAACACCCGCAAAACCAGATAAATGAAACCGGGATAGACGAAATTTCTGCCTTCGACCTGGAGAAAATGGCCATGGGTAAGCTGCCGTAAAGCTGGCTCGAGATAACCGCCGACGTCGCTATCGATAAATGGTTCTAGCGGGAGTTCGAATCGAAAAAGTAGAGCGGCGCCGAACAATAAGAGCGTCAATCCAATATAGGCAAGTCGCGAGGAGAGAACGCCTGGAATTGTGAGCGAGTGCTCCCTACCGATCATTCGCGAGGGTTCTCATTGCGTTTGGGATCGCGGACAATTGCAGACTCCCCGGCTGGGGCGGGGGCTCTACCTCCGGGTCCTATAGGTCATATGAGTCCCATAGGTCCTATTGGTAGAGGCTCCGCGCCCGCACGCCAATTCACGCGGGAAGGCTCTTAACAGCTTCCACGACCCTTTCGACAGTCATGCCCAATTCCGCCATCACTTTGCCGCC
>JAFAJU010000024.1 GCA_019236035.1 Verrucomicrobiota bacterium
AGGTGGATAGCAAGGCGCCCTGATGATTTTGCGTCGGGATTCGTGGAGTGCTATCGATCCGTGCGAGTTGCACTGGAAAATCCTGCTGAGATTTCGGCAAAAGCGCAGGCCTAGCCAGGACGCGGCGAAGCGGGTCCCTTGACGCTGTTTCCCGGCAGCAAGAGCGTAGCCCTCCAACAACCACCGGACGCCGCATGATAGCCGTCTACAGCGCAATCGGGGCGGCTAGACACGAATCCGGGATCCCAAACGAATCGACTAATTGAACCGCGTCTTGGCGAACTTCCTGGCAAAGCTTATCAACTGTTCGAGTAATGGCCGCTGATTTCAAACCAGTGAGCGAGCCATGTTCCAGGTACCATCCCTTATGCAGCTCAATCCGCGATAGAGCAAACAGATCGCACAGCCGCTTAAGGGCCTGTTTTACAGGCGGAGACTGCACCGTGCTGATGGCTTGAGCAAATCGCTCGAGGATAACCCGTTCCACGTGCGCGTACGCAAGTTCGAGAAGTTCGCGCTGCATGCGCGCAAAAGCGGCGTAAGGATCCAATTTTCTCCTGGCGGTCAAATAGCGGAATTTTTGTGCGGCAGAGAACAGTGTGGTCGTTTCCCGAAGCCGCAGCATCATTAGCTGGAAATCTGCATCCCGAAGGTGGCGTTCGACGATGTTCAAGGTTAACGCGGGATTGCGCTTGGCGATCGCAGTGAGCCTCTGATCGACGAAAAACCCGGCCATCTGCGCCGGTCGCATCTCTTTGAGCTTCTCCTTGAAATCGCTAAGCAAGTTCTTCGCAACCAATTGCATCAGAACAGTGTTGTCTCCCTCGAACGTGGTGCAGATGTCCGTGTCAGCCTTCAACGCGCTCAGGCGGTTCACGGCCATATAACCTTCTCCGCCACAGGCTTCGCGACAGGTCTGGATCGTCTGAGTAGTATTCCAAGTCGTGAACGCCTTTAATCCGGCTGCCAGCGTTTCGAGCGGCCGTGAACTTCCCGTGTGCGCTGTTTCCTTCTGTTCGATCAGATATTTAAGAGCGAAGTCGAGTGCGAAGACATTCGCTAGAAGAGGACAAAGACGCCTTTGGTGGCCGGAATAGTCCAAAAGCAGCGTCTCCTGACTTGCCCTCGGCGCACCGAACTGTCGCCGGCGAGCCGCATACCGGATAGCAATTGTCAGCGCACTCTTGGCTGCGCTATTGGCGGTCGCAGCCATGCTGATTCGCCCGCTGACAAGCGTCCCGATCATCGTGAAGAAACGTGCTGTCTGGCTTTGAATATCGCTCCGATATTGCCCATCAACCGTTACATTCGCGAATCGATTCAGCATTTCGACACGCGGCACTTTCACATGATCGAACCAAATCCGGCCGTTATCCACACCGTTCAACCCCATCTTCAACCCGTTGTCTTCGATCGTAACTCCCGGGAAAGGACTTCCGTGTTCGTCTCGAATTGAGACCACAAAGGCGTGCACGCCATGTTTTTGACCGTTTACCTCCAGTTGCGCGAACACCGTGGCGAGTCGCCCATCGTCAGCCGCGTTTCCAATGAAATTCTTACCCGCAGAGTAGGTTGGGCTGTCGAGGACGAAACAATCGTTTGCTCTGTCGTAAACGGCGGTTGTTTCCAGGCACTGAACATTTGAACCATGACCGATCTCCGTCATGGCGAAACAGCCCATCAGCTTTGCGGCCGCGGCATCAGGCAAATATTTCTGATGGTGGTATTCGCTGCCAAGCTGTTGAACGCTTCCCGCGAACAGACCGAATTGCACGCCCAGCTTTATTACAAGACTGATATCGTGGAAAGTGAGGGTTTCGAACGCGGCCATGAATTTGGGAACATTTTCTTCGCCGCCGAGTGAACGGGGCAAAAAGATTCTTCCAATTCCGGCGTCAGCAATCCGTTTGGTCCAGGAGACGACCTGCCTCCTCTGTACTGCCATATCGTTCCCGTCGTAATATCGGAATTCAGGCTGTGTGATGAGCTGCTTGACCCAATTTCGGATTTCAACGTGATCCCCATCCAGGACGCGCTGCAACACCTTGGGATCGAAGGTCGAAGATCTCCTTTCGATGGGCGGATATCCCGCGCCCTTCTGAGGGCCTGTCGCACCTTCGACTGTCGGAGGCTTTTCGAGGATCTCTTTCATCTCGCCATTCTCAAGATTTAGTTTCGGGCGAAGCCGGAACACCTGTTTCTTTTTTCGCGTAAAAACTCCCGCCGCGGTTCGCCATATCAGCGAGAAGCGAGCAGGGCTCAAAATAAGCCCCGACGCGATCCCGGAGATTGTTTAGTCGGCTGACCACCGTGGGGACGCCGAGATGATCTGCAAATCGAAGTGGACCTCCGCGGAAGGGTGCCCAGCCGGTCCCCATGATCATGCCGAAATCGGCATCCTCAGGAGCGTCGACCACTTTCTCCTCAAGGGTGCGCGCAGCCTCGTTGACCATTAATAGAACAAGCCGGTCACGTAGGTCGCCTTCGTTCGCAACTGTGGGTTCGGCCGGCTGAAAACCGCTCAATTGAGGGTTAATCTTCCCATTGTCGCCGGAGCTGTAGTCATAAAAGCCCTTGCCCGATTTTCTTCCGAGCCAACCCTTGGCCATCATCTTGCCGATTGTTTCGTTCGGCGGCGGAAGATGCTTGACCCGTTGCACCAGATCCTTCGCCACGTGTTCGGATACATCGAAGCCGACTTCGTCGGTCAGCCGCAAAGGGCCCATCGGCATACCGAACTCGAGCATTACCCGATCGATCTTTTCGACTCGATGACCCTCGGCGAATAGCCGCACCGCTTCGATCATATAGGGTAACAGGATTCGGTTAACCAGGAATCCAGGACTATCCCTGACCAGGACGGGCAGCTTGCCTATGTCCTTCACGAAACGGATCACGGCAGTCAGAGTCGGCCCGTCTGTCTTTGTAGCCCGGACAATCTCCACGAGCTGCATCCGGTGCACCGGATTGAAGAAGTGAATGCCGACTACCCGTTCAGGATGTTCGAGCGATCCCGCAAGCGCATCGATCGAAAGCGCCGAAGTGTTCGAAGCTAGGATTGTCCCGGGCGACACGCTTGATTCC
>JAFAJU010000129.1 GCA_019236035.1 Verrucomicrobiota bacterium
CGAATATTCTCTTAGAGAAGAGCTGGATCCCGCTTGGGCTGCTCAACCCATTGCAATTACTCAGCAGTGGGATCGGCCGGTACTCGTGTTAGAGGATCCCGGCGGTGTTCCCCTCGATCAACTAGTCGGTGAACTGTTGGACTTAGCATTTTCTTTGCGTGTGGCGATTAGCCTTTCCAACGTGATCGATCGCTTGCATCAGCGCGGCCTTATTCACAAGGATATTAAACCAGCAAATGTCCTGGTTAACTCCGTTAGCGGCCGTTGCTGGCTCAAAGGGTTTGGTATCGCATCGCGGCTCCCACGCGAGCGCCAATGTGCCGAGGCTCCCGAACTGATCTCCGGGACACTCGCCTTCATGGCGCCTGAGCAGACCGGACGGATGAACCGTTCGATTGATTCCCGAAGCGATCTCTATTCACTCGGTGTGACGCTTTACCAAATGCTGACTGGGAGTCTGCCCTTCACGGCATCCGACCCGATGGAGTGGGTGCACTGCCACATCGCCAGAAAGCCGCTGCCGCTTGAAGAGCGTTCGACGCACGTACCGGCCTCGGTCTCCGCTATTGTGATGAAGCTTTTGGCCAAGACGGCCGAGGAACGATACCAGACTGCGCTGGGTGTTAATCGTGATTTACAGCGGTGTCTAGCTGAATGGGAAACCCTGGGCCGAGTCGACGACTTCCCACTGGGCGAACACGACGTACCAGACCGGCTCGTGATTCCTGAAAGACTGTATGGACGAACCCGAGAAATCGCTGCCTTGGTCGCTTCGTTCGACCGTGTGGTAGCAAGCGGCGGCTCCGCGCTAGTGCTCGTCTCCGGATATTCAGGTATCGGTAAATCATCTGTCGTCAACGAACTCCATAAGGTCCTCGTTCTGGCGCGCGGCCTTTTTGCAGCTGGCAAGTTTGACCAGTACAAGCGTGACATTCCCTACTCGACCCTCGCCCAAGCTTTCCAGGGCCTGATCAGACCACTTCTCGGCAAGAACGACTCTGAGTTGAGCGAATGGCGTGATGCTTTTCGGGAGGCGCTAGGCCCGAACGCTCAACTGATCGTCGACCTCATCCCTGAGCTGGAGTTGATTCTGGGTCAGCAAGCGCCAGTCCCGGAACTTCCACCCCAGGATGCTCAACGCCGTTTCCGGCTGGTTTTCCGGCGTTTCATCAACGTCTTTGCCCGACCGGAACATCCTCTGACGTTATTTCTGGACGATTTGCAATGGCTCGACGCAGCCAGTCTCGACCTGCTCGAAGATCTGTCGACCCGATCGGATGTGCAGCACTTGATGTTGATCGGCGCCTATCGAGACAACGAGGTGACTTCTACCCATCCGCTGATGCGCAAGCTCGAGGCGATGCGCCAAGCTGGAGCGATCGTGCATGAGATCGTTCTGGCATCCCTGACCCAGGAGGATTTAGGAGAGCTGATTTCTGATTCGCTTCATTGCGAACCGGGAACAGGGGCTCCGGACGGGTGACAGCGCTAGCGCACCTGGTTCACGAAAAGACCGGTGGCAACCCATTTTTCGCCATTCAGTTTCTTTCCGCGCTGGTCGAGGAGGCGTTACTCACCTTCGATCACAGCAAAGGGAGATGGTCTTGGGACCTGAGCCGCATTCAGGCCAAGGGTTACACTGACAACGTGGTTGATCTCATGGTGGGAAAGCTGACCCACCTACCTGTCGAAACGCAGGAAACGCTGAAAGAGCTTGCCTGTCTCGGAAACAGCGCTGAGATAACCACGCTTTCTGTCGTTCGCGGGACTTCGGAAGCCGAGGTCCAGGCGGATTTGTGGGAGGCGCTACGCCTGGAGTATATTGTGCGTTTGGGCGGGTCCTATAAGTTTGTCCACGACCGTGTCCAGGAAGCGGCCTATTCACTGATCCCGGAAGAAGTACGCGCCGAGACCCATCTACGAATAGGGCGGCTGCTTACGAAAAGCACTCCTCGAGAGAAGCTTGAGGAGGCTGTCTTCGAGATCGTTAATCAACTCAACCGTGGGGCGCAGTTGATCGACTCACAGGCCGAACGTGAACAGCTGGCCGAGCTCAACCTGATTGCAGGCAAGCGAGCCAGGGCTTCGACGGCCTACCACTCAGCGCTGACGTATTTCGTGGCTGGCGCATCACTTTTGCCAAGCGACGCTTGGTCCCGCCGGCATGAGCTCGCCTTCGCTCTTGAGGTTTATCGGGCTGAATGCGAATTCCTGACGGGTGAGCTGGCGGCTGCCGAAGAGCGGTTGACGATGCTTTCAGCCCGCGCTGCAAATACGATCGAGCGGGCGAATGTCGAGTGCTTACGCATCGATTTGTACGCGAATCTCGATCAGGCGGATCGCGCGGTTGCCGCCTTTCTGGACTATCTTCGACATTTGCGCATCGAATGGTCGGCGCATCCGGCAGAAGAGAAAGCGCGACGCGAATACGAGCGGATCTGGTCTCAGCTAGGGAGCCGCCCGATCGAGGAGCTCAGTGAGCTGCCTTTGATGAGCGACCCGGTATCGCTCGCGACTCTGGATGTTCTGACGAAGGTCTATCCGTCGGTGCAACGCACCGATGCGAATCTTCTTTCCATGACCGTCTGTCTCGCAGTTAATCTCAGCCTGGAACAAGGCAACAGCGACGGCTCATGCGTCGCGTATGTATGGTTTGGTAAAATAGCTGGACCGCAATTCGGTGACTACAAAGCCGGATTTCGATTCGGTCAGCTCGGCTACGAACTGGTCGCGAAACGCGGCTTGGAGCGATTCCAGGCTCGGACCTATCTCTGGTTTGCCCAGTTTGTTGCACCATGGACGAAGCACGTTCAGGCTAGCCGTGGACTGATCCGGCAGGCGTTAGAGGCGGCCGCCAAGGTCGGCGATCTAACCGTCACGGTGTACAGCCTCGACAACCTCAATACAAATTTTCTGGCGGCGGGCGACCCACTGATTG
>JAFAJU010000158.1 GCA_019236035.1 Verrucomicrobiota bacterium
TAATCAATGAAGCACTCGGCAATTTCGGCGGCCCCTGGTTCCGGACCTGGTATTTGTCTGATGGCGGCTTCTTTGAAAAGACCGGAGCATATGAACTAATCCGCCGTCGGGTTCGTTACATTCTCATCGGTGACAGTGGCCAAGACCCACTCGGCCGGTTCGAGGACTTAGCCAATCTCATTCAGAAGGCTCGCGTCGACTTCAATGCTGATATCCGATTTTTCCAGGATACCGAAGAACTTGAAGCGGATCCTCGCGTCGCGCGAGTCTTGAACGACTTTAAGCAGAAGGATGAGAACCGCTATAAAACTATTCTGACGGCACTCGGCGGTTTGACAGACCTTCGCCCCGACGCGACTGGGCAGACGAGAAAACACGCATCGCTCGGATTCGTCTACTATGACAACCGTGACATACCGGAGTCGTTAGTCCTCTATCTGAAAGCAACCCGAACCGGCGACGAAGATCTCGATATCTCGTACTATGCCGCAGAGAATCCTTCGTTTCCAAACGAAAGTACCGCTAACCAGTTCTTCGACGAGCCACAATGGGAGAGCTACCGACGGCTCGGGGAGCATATCGCAACGCTTCTGTTCCCGGAAAATGGTAACCTATGGTTTAGAGATCTCGTCGAAAAGTAGCACCAGAGGTAAAGCGTAAAACCGCATATTCGTGGCGCGGCCCGGCCGTAGCCAGAAGGCTTGCTATGGCAACCAAACTCGAGCGGCCACCAGTCAGCAAGTCTGACGAAGGCAGCACCGATTCCCTCAGCTTCGAGCAGATATTTGAACATGAGCTGCGTTCGATTGCAATCGCCCGTAGCAAAGCCGATCCTGCAAAGACCCCAAGGACACGAGAGGATATCACTAAAGATCTTTGCGCTCTTTGCCTATCAGGAGGCGGCGTCCGTAGCGCGACTTTCTCCCTTGGGGGTTTGCAGGCGCTCGATCGCTGCCGCCTACTGAGGAGCTTCGATTACCTATCTACCGTTTCAGGGGGCGGATACATTGGCAGTTGGTTGACGGCTCTGATCAAGAGGTTATCGGATCAAACGATCAATCCGGATTTACCCATCTTGCGCACGGTTTCTAACTGGGAAGATAGTTTTTCCGAGCCCACGGCGGACAGAAATAAAGTGGAACCCGCCGCTTTGCAGTTTCTCCGGGAGAACAGCAGCTACCTGGCGCCCCGCCCTAGCTTCTTCTCTGGAGATACTTGGTCACTGGTTGCGATCTATGTGAGGAACCTCTTGCTCAACTGGCTGGTTCTTATCCCTTTTTTGGCGGGGCTAATCACTATCCCGCGACTTCTTATACTGATTGGATCTATTTTACCGGAACCGTTGAGCTGGTCCCTGACGGTGCTGTTCCTGGTCGCGTCGACTATCTATCCCAGTACCGTGCCTGCATTCAAAGATGTTTTCCAGGAATTGGCCATCGACCCTGAGGCAAAAATCCCGCCGGGAGTTGAACCTTCCTCCCCTGGCACCGTTTTCCTGATGAAGTTGCAGGGTTTTCTCCTCTTTCGACTTCTTCCAATTTGCTTATTTTTGTTTTTTTTGACTTCCGCGGTCTACGCAGCCGCGAATGGGCGTCCGCTCAATCTGTTTCCGAGCCGGCTGCATATAGTCGTCTGGATCTCCACCGTAATTTTTCTAATCGCTTTCGGGATCCTGTTTTGGTTCGGCTGGCAAACGCAGCCAAAGCCCGAGCGCAAAGGTGCAGCTGCGGCTGTTCGTAAGTTAAAAGGCGAAGGGAAACTCGCCATGAGGTTTAACCTCACGTTCTTTCTCCAAACCGTGGGGAGTTTATCCGTGATCGGTTGGGACATCTACCTGTGGCAATTCTTGCCCGCTCTGGACAAAGCCTTCTTCGTTTGGTTTCCCGCAGTTGCAATGCTGACGCTCTTGATTGCCGCGACGTTATTTGCCGGCATTGCCGACCCGCTCGTCGAGGATGAAAATCGAGAATGGTGGGCCCGATCGGCGGGATATTTCCTTCTCCTGACGTTCACTTGTTTAACGGCATTCTATATCTCACTTCCTCCCGACCAACTGATCGATGCTGCCAGCGGCGCAATGAAGAAGGTCTTAGACCCTAGCGTTCCCGAGCCGGCTAAGTGGGCGGCAGTCGTCTTTGGCAGCGGTGCTATCAGTTTTTTCACCCGGACTGAAGGCAGTATCGCGGCCGGTTTGAGCTGGTTGCAGAAGGCCACCGAAATGGTACGTCAAATCGTCTTTGCGCTGGCCATGAGCCTATTTATTGGAGTGCTCGGGCTAGGCCTTTCGCTGGCTACGCAGCGCGTCTCAGTTTGGCTATCCAACTGGTTCGTTTGGTTCGACCCGAGCTATCGCGCCCTTTTCGCTTGCCTGATTGTGGTTCTCTTCTGCCTCGCCTTCAGCATCGTCCTGAGCCTGCCAATCGATATCAATCGAACATCCCCTCACATCGCTTATCGGAATCGCTTGGTTCGGACGTTCCTGGGGGCGTCACACTTCAAGCGTATTTTCAATCCGTTCACCGGGTTTTCTGCGACCGACAATATCGATCTGAGAGAAATGGTGGCGAAAGAGACTGCGGAATGCTTTGGCGGGCGCCATGAAACGCATCCACAACGTCCGTTCCACATTCTCGGTAGTTCTGTTAATCTGGCGAGCGGCGAACGGTTGGCGTGGCAAGAGCGAAGAGCGATCCCGTTTACATTTTCAGTGGCCCATTGCGGAAGCGCCAGCCTTGGTTACCGCCCAAGCTCACTGTTCGGAAACGGCATCACGCTCGGGACCGCTATGGCCATCTCGGGCGCAGCGGCGAACTCTGGAATGGGTTTTTATACATCGCCGCTTAAATCATTCTTTCTGACGTTGCTGAACGCCCGATTGGGTTGGTGGCTAGGCAATCCGAACCACAAAGGGAACTGGAAAAAGAAAGGTCCGTTATTCAATCATCTTCCACTACTGGCCGAACTCTTCTCGTTGACTAATCGCAAATACGGCTGGATCAACGTGTCGGACGGCGGCCATTTCGACAACACCGGGGTTTATGAGATGCTCCGCCGGCGTTGCCGGCGTATTCTTTTGATCGACGCTGATTCAAGCCACACAGGAATAGCGACGGCAACAAGAAAAGCCCGCATCGACTTTGGCGTCGATGTGGTTCTCGATTATCAAGCCCCGGCGAACATCCCGTATGAGCGCTACTCTATCTACTATGACAATAAATTGGAGGGACAGTTGGTTCGCATCTACCCGGCGCTGACCGATAAACTCAGATGGAGCAGCTTTGAAAATCGCCAACAGAGAAGTTCGGATGAAGATTTTCCTGACGATCCGCTGACTAATCAGTTCTTCACGGAAACGCTGTTTGAAAGTTACCGCAAGCTTGGTTTTGACATCATGACAGGCGTTCTCGAGGCAGAAAGCACATCGGAAGATCAAAACGACGATCGCCTCGAACAGGTATTCAAAGAAGTCAAAATTGAAAGTTAGCTAGCCCGCAAAAATCACGCGTTGGGAGAATCGACGAGCTCATTGAGAGCAGCAGAATGGTCCGGCGTAGCCGGAGGGTTCTGCTGCCTGAGCCTGCGTCGCTCACAAATCTCTGAAGATTTGTGAGCGACGCAGGCTAGGTTGCGTTCATGACCAATTCCTCACTGTTTGCGGAGGCCAAGCGATTCATTCCAGGCGGCGTCAATTCTCCGGTTCGAGCGTTTCGGAACGTTGGTGGAGAACCATTCTTTGTCTCGAGAGCCAAAGGATCACATCTTTGGGATATCGAGGGGCGGGAACTGATTGATTATGTAGGCACCTGGGGTCCGGCTATTCTCGGTCATGCTCCGGACGTGGTCGTGGAAGCGGTCCGAGAAGCGGCCATGGCAGGGTTGAGTTTCGGGATACCGAACCCGCTCGAAGTCGAGATCGCGCGATTGATCTGCACCTGGGTTCCCTCAGTTGAGAAAGTCCGCATGGTCAACAGCGGCACGGAGGCAACCATGTCGTGCATCCGTTTGGCTCGAGGGTTTACCGGACGCAAGCTGATCGTGAAATTTGAAGGCTGTTACCATGGCCACGTCGATTCGCTGCTGGTCAAGGCGGGAAGCGGAGCGCTCACTCACGGCGCGCCGGATAGCGCTGGAATACCCCCGGAGCTTGCTCAACTGACCATCGCAATCCCGTTCAACGACCCCGAACGCCTGGCCGAAACCTTCCAAAAGTTCGGCCAAGAGATCGCTGGGGTGATCGTCGAAGCCGTCCCGGCCAACGCCGGACTTTTTCTTCCCCGGCCGGGATTTTACGAAGAGCTTCGCCGGTTGTGCGATCAGCACGACACCTTGCTCATTTTCGATGAAGTAATGACCGGGTTTCGCGTTGCGAAAGGCGGATACCAGGAGTTGGCAAAAATCAAACCCGATCTCACGGCCATGGGCAAGGTCATCGGAGGAGGCCTGCCGGTCGGCGCATTTGGCGGTCGAAATGAAATCATGAATCTCCTATCTCCGGACGGGCCTGTCTATCAGGCTGGAACGCTTTCCGGGAACCCGCTCGCAATGGCGGCGGGGCTCGCCCAACTGCGCGAACTGGAGCGAGTCGACGGCTGGGGTAAGCTCGAGCACATCGGCCAGCAACTGGAGAGCGGTGTTCGCAGTGTCCTAGGACAACTTGGCCGGGACTACCAATTCCACCGACTCGGCTCGATGTTTTGTCTGTTCTTTACGGAAAAGCCGGTATGGAGTTTTGCGGACGCTTTGCAGTGCGACCTGACTGCTTTCAGGAAATTCTTCCATGGCTGCCTTCAGCGCGGAGTCTATTTCGCCCCGTCCCAGTTTGAAACGGGTTTCCTTTGCTTAATGCATTCGGCGGCTGATGTAGACAAAACGACGGATGTGATTGACAGGTGCCTGCGCCTGGTCTGAGAGGAACTAGCCTGCATCGCTCACAAATCTTCAGAGATTTGTGAGCGATGCAGGCTCAGGCAGCAGAATCCTCCGGCTACGCCGGACCATTCTGCTGCTCTTTGAAGAAAAGCTTTTAAAAACAGGTCGTTTCGAATCCTTTAATTGTAAAACAGGCTCTTGAACAGACGCGCAGCGTCTGTTTAAGAGCTTTCTAGCCCGCAATGAGCTCGTCGATTCTCCCGGCGCG
>JAFAJU010000184.1 GCA_019236035.1 Verrucomicrobiota bacterium
CGATCACGGAATGGAAATTAAATTTCTCCAATCAAATCACGAGGGAGAATTGATTGACTGGATTCAGGAAGCACATAGCCAAGGCGCCGGCATCCTGATAAATCCAGCGGCATTTACGCACACATCCATCGCCATCCAGGATGCCTTGAGCGCCTGTAGCGCGCCCATTGTCGAAGTGCATCTTTCGAACATTCATCGACGGGAAGCATTTCGGCATCTTTCTTATGTGTCTCAGGTAGCGACCGGAGTGATCTGCGGTTTTGGCTCGCAGGGCTACTTGCTTGGGCTTCAGGCCCTGGCCCGGCTGCTGCATTGACCGGTAGGGTCGCGCTCCATAAACGCTCACTTAATTGCTATCGCCCGGCGACTTATTGTCCCGGAGGGACGCATGAGAGTAGCCAGGCACGAAGTGCCTGGAATGGCGTAAAAAGAAGCGATCCGTCCCGGAGGGACAGGATGATTGTGTAGGAGCCGCGACCGTTGTGCCACGGGTGTCTCGCCCGTGCATCGGCGAAGATCACGGGCGGGACGCCCGTGCTACACGAGCGCCTCCCATGAAAAGGAGCCGGGTCCAGAACCGGCTTGACAACCCGGATCAGGCTGTATTAACTGCAGTGTTCGTACATTAGTGCGATAAACGCGCAAATCCGTTCGGTTTCTTTATATGACTCCGGTCGCTACTCCCCCAAGCCAGTTCGTTTATCGAATGTTTCAGGAGGGTGTGCTCCCACCCAATTTTTGCCCGGCTTATGTTTCCTCCGTCAAACGCGCTCCGCGCCAACCGTTGGTCCCTCTTCCCCAAACCATTTCCGAACTGACCGGTCCTACATTTACTCCGCCGGAAAGCGTTCAATCGGTCGACCTGACCAAAGGTGCCCACGGGGCCGCGTTGGGGGAACGGATCCTGGTCGGTGGACGGGTGCTCGATGAGGACGGGCGCGCCGTGGCCGGTACCCTGGTTGAGATCTGGCAAGCTAACGCCGCGGGTCGTTACCTGCATGCCAGCGATCAGCATAACGCCCCGTTGGATCCCAACTTCACCGGAGGCGCTTCGTTTGTGACTGACGCAAAAGGCCGGTTTCGTTTCGAGACGATCCGCCCAGGCGCATACCCGTGGCGCAATCACCCTAATGCCTGGCGTCCTGCGCATATCCACTTCTCGGTTTTCGGGCCGGCGTTCGCTACCCGTCTGATTACCCAAATGTATTTCCCCGGCGATCCCCTGCTTCCATTTGATCCGATCTTCAACAGCATCAGAATCCAGGCGGTCCGGGAACGACTCATTGCCGCCTTCGATTGGGACACGACCGTTCCGGAATACGGCCTGGGGTACCGATTTGACATTGTCCTGCGAGGCCGGCACGAAACACCGATGGAGAACAAGCCGTGACCGAGGCGCCAGAACCTGGACCGCTGGCTGTTTCGCCGAGCCTCCCGGTCACCAGCTACCAAACAGTCGGCCCTTACTTCAAGATCGGCCTCGAAGCATTCTACCGGAACGATTTGACGAATCCGAATACCCCGGGTCGGATTGTCGAAGTCGCGGGAGCTGTACTCGATGCGGATCGCGCGCCTGTGCCGGACGCGGTTCTTGAGATCTGGCACGCGGATAGCTCCGGCCGGCACATGGTTCAGCCTCAGGCTAAGCCGTTCGACGATACTTTTATTGGATTTGGCCGCGTTCCGACAAATGAGGCCGGTGAATTTCAATTTCGAACGATCAAGCCGGGCGCGATTCAGGCAAGCGGACCTGAACTTCAGGCGCCTCACATTCTGGTTTCGGTTTTCATGCGCGGGCTCCTCTATCGCCTTATTACCCGTATTTACTTTAGCGACGAACCCGGAAACGCGGACGATCCGGTGCTTCGGTCTGTGGAGCAGCACCGGCGGGGCTCACTCATCGCCCAGGCGGTCCAGGGTCGCCCTGACCGCTACGAGTGGAACATTTACTTGCAGGGAGAAAACGAGACGGTGTTCTTCGAGCTTTGACGGTATTTTCGAAAAAGCCGTTCCTATGTTTGACAGTTTATTTACTGCTCCCGCGATCGACGCGCTGTTTTCGGACGAAGCTCTGCTTGAAGGGATGTTAAAGTTTGAATCGGCTCTGGCAGCGGCGCAGGCCGACCTGGGCGTGATCCCCGAGAAGGCCGCCACTGTTATCGGGGAATGCTGTTCGTTACGGAGATTTGCCATCAAAGAGTTGCTGCATTCAGCCGAGCAAGATGGAAACCCTGCGATTCCCTTGGTTCGGGCGCTAAGCAAATCGGTGGCGGCGACGGACTCTGAGGCGGCAAAATACGTGCATATGGGTGCGACCAGCCAGGATGCTATCGATACGGGTCTAATGCTTTGCACGAAGAAAGCCCTGGCATTGATAATCGCCGACCTGGTTAGCCTGGAGGAACAGCTCATTGGTTTAGTCAAGCGGCATCGGCGGACGTTTTTGCCAGGCCGAACGCTGCTGCAACATGCCCGACCTGTTTCCTTCGGCCTCAAAGCAGCCGGCTGGCTGGACGGAATCACTCGCTGTCGCAAAATGCTGCAGGAAGATTCGGCCAGAGACCTCGCCGTTCAGTTCGGGGGTGCGGTTGGAAGCCTAGCCGCCAGTGGCCCGAAAGGTTTGGAAATCCTTGAAATGTTGGCGCGAAGGCTGGAGCTGGGAGCGCCAGAGATTCCCTGGCACACCCAACGTAGTCGCCTTGGCCGCATCGGCCTGGACCTGGCGCTCACTGGAACGGCCCTGGCAAAGATTGCCCTGGACGTCGTTCTTTTGATGCAAACCGAAGTCGCTGAACTGGCGGAAGAACTTGGGCCGGCTGGTGGTGGTTCTTCAAGCCTTCCCCATAAACAAAACCCAGTTGCGTCGACAAAAATTCTGGCGAACGCGAAACGAATCCCGGCACTGGCTGCGTCGTTGCTTGCGTCAATGCTGCACGAGCACGAAAGATCGGTCGGTGGATGGCACGCGGAGTGGGTTGTGTTTCCAGAGCTGGTCCGTGCGGTGGGAGGATCTGCGGTTCACACGCTGAATCTCATTACGGGATTGCAAGTCTTTTCAGAACGCATGCGAGCGAATATCGAGTTCAGTAAGGGATTGATTTTCGCTGAAAACGTTTCCACAGAGCTGTCAAAATCATTGGGAAAATCCGGCGCTCACAGCTTGATGACGCGTGCGAGCCAAGCAGTCCGCCAAAGCGGCATGCATCTGCGGGATGTACTGGAAAAGGACCCCGCGGTGGGAAATCTACTGGATTCCAGTGCGCTGGATCGCCTCTTTTCTCCGGACCACGGTACCGATCTGACGGATGAGCTGATCAACCGTGTCCTGGCCGAGAGCTCGTCCAAGAAAACTGCCCTAATGCAGACCGAATGAGTAAATCGATCCATTACGAACTGTGCGGCTCGGCCGACTCACCGGTGTTAGTGTTATCGCACGCGTTGGGAACTAACCTGAACCTCTGGGATGAGCAGGTTAAGGCGCTCCGGGGATCGTTCCGCATTTTACGTTATGATTCGCGTGGACACGGCAGATCACTCGCTGATCCGGGCCCTTACACGATTTCGCTTTTGGCTGCAGACGTCCTTAACTTGCTCGACGAGCTGGGTGTCACCAGCGCGCATTTCTGCGGCATATCGCTGGGGGGCCTGGTTGGCCAATATTTGGCAATCTATCATCCAGAACGCATTTCCAGCCTGGTCTTGAGCAATACTGCTACGAGAATCGGAACCCGCGAGAAATGGGACCGGCGGATCCAGGAAGTGATGAAGGGAGGGATGCCCGCGGTGCTGGGCGAAGTCTTGGCTGGCTGGTTCAGTGCCCGGTTTCGCAGTCTGCACGGTTCGATCGCCGACTCCTTGGTTGACGCCTTGAAAACGACGTCCCCGGAAGGATATATCGGTTGTTGTGAGGCGCTCCGGGACGCGGATCTTAGCCAACTCATTGGAAGGGTGAATGCGCCTGCATTGATTATCGCTGGTACCGAAGATCAGGCCACCACGTTGGTCGCTTCGCAATTCCTGCACCAGGAGATCCGGGGTTCCCAATTGGTGGCCTTGAACTGCGCTCACCTTGCCTGCGTTGAGGCCTCGGCAGAATTTACCGATCACCTGACCAGATTTCTCACGACAAAAGCGCTTTTTGACCATGAACGAATCTGAACGGTATGCTTTAGGAGAAAAGATGAGACGGACAGTGCTCGGAGATGAGCATGTCGATCGCGCTCAGGCGCGCCTCACCGAATTCAACGATCTTTTCCAGGACTTCATCACTCGGTACGCGTGGGGTGAAGTCTGGACCCGGCCCGAACTTTCGCCCCGGGTACGCAGCCTGGTCACGCTGGCGCTCTTGATAGCCCTTAACCGTGAAGCGGAGTTTCGTTTGCACGTCAAAGGAGCGCTCCGGAACGGTGTAACCGTGCCGGAGCTAAAGGAGCTCTTCCTGCATTCGGCGGTCTACTGTGGGCTTCCGGCGGCCAACGCTGCTTACCAGCGCGCGGAGGAGGTGCTTAGGGAAGTGAACGCCGGGAGCGCCGGGAACGCCGGGAACGCCGGGAGCGCCGAACGGTGAACGGTGAACGGTGAACGGTGCTCCTACGGCGGGGGTGTGGAAGGCTCTGCGATTTCCGGAAACTCCCTGAGTTTCTCGGTCGGATCAGGTTCTTCGGTCAGCAAGCGAGCGATGCTCAGCACCAGGAGCTCTGCCCGCATATCGGTATAATTGTTCAACACGACCTTGAGATAGTTTAGTACGCGCTTTCTCAGTGGCGGGTCGGTCTCCAGACTGGGTCGGAGTTCAGCCAATAGGTCTAGATGCATCTGGATCACTTCCTGCACCACAGCGCCTTTCCCTTCTGCTTTGATCGTATTCGCGGCATGGACCCGGTAGTCCAACAATTCCTGTTGAATCAGACCGAGGGCACCCCGCAGCGCTACAACTAACGCAGCGAAATAATCGTGCACAAATCGGTACGGGCGAAATGCCGCAATCGCACCGGTGCGGAAAAAAAAGTTGCTCGTTGTTTTCGTGAAGTTGCCATAGCCCAACGAGGCGGCCAGATCACTTGTTTTACTGAGGTTTGACCAGATGCGATCTATGCGCCGTTGTCTGCCGTCCAGTCGGCCGACAGGAGTACCGGACTCGTCGATCAATCGGATCCGGCTGCAAACCAGCTCTGTGCCGGGATGTCTTTCTAAGTAGGCGGCGCAGCGGGCAAACCGTTCGGGATGATATCGATCATCGGAATTCAGGATGCTTATGAAATCGCAATCTCTGGACAGCTCAATGCCTCGGGTCAGGGCGATGTGTGCCCCTTGATTTTTCTGTTCGACGAGATGGATTCGCGGATCGTTGAAGGTGCGAACGACATCGACGGAATTGTCTTGGGATCCGTCGTCGATGATCACCAATCGCTCCGGCGGAAGCGTCTGTTGCAGGACAGATCGGATTGCGTCCGGGATATATTTCGCATGGTTGTAAGAGGGGATAATGCAACCGATTGTCTTGCTCATTAGCCTATGGCTATCCTAGCCTGCATCGCTCACAAATCTTCAGAGATTTGTGAGCGATGCAGGCTTAGTTAGTCACCCGTATGGTCAGCCCTGCTTTAGACACAGAAGTTCGCGTTATGTTTTTCGACACCGATGCGGGCGGTCTTGTGCACAATATCGCCTACCTGAGATTCATCGAGACGAATCGGTCACTACTGGCCGAGCAGCTGGGTTACCCAATCGGGGAAATGCTGGGTCGCGGTGATTGTCCGGTGGTGGTGCGGACCGAGATAGACTATCGTCGCCCGGCCAGGTTGTGGGATGCACTGTTGGTACACGGTGAGCTCGAAAAATTCGAACGAAGTAGGTTTTGGTGTGCATTCACAATTACGCGGCCGAGCGACGGCCAACTTCTGGTGACCTGCAGGCAAATGCTGGTTGTTGTACGTCTCCCGGAGTTGAAGGTCCAACGTTTGCCCCATAACTGGCACACCGACTTTGGGCATCTTAAGGGATCGTAGGGTAGGGTCGCGCGAGAGCGCGACCCTACCCTACGATCCCTTGAGACGTACCAACCGGAGGAGCCGGTCGGAGAGCTCCATCGCGCCTTCGAGCAGTTCTCTTCCAAAGGAGAAAAATGTAACGTCCCGGCCGGCCACGATCAGCATCAGGCTCAGCACTAAAAAATTCACGAGATAAATCACCATCATCGAAAAGAAAGTTCCATGCTCGATCAGATCGGTCTGCCCCTTCCACAACATCCAGATCGCGAAAGTGATATGGAAAGCCCAGGTGAACCCGACCACCCCAAATAGCCAGCGCCGGTACGGTTCCACATCCACAAATGTACCGATGCCGCCGTAAAGCAATAGGGCGACAATGCTATAGAGAGGGAAAAAATAAGGCGCCAGGGCGATCCAGAAATTGGTCTTGTCCGTGACGATATAGCCTCCGGT
>JAFAJU010000505.1 GCA_019236035.1 Verrucomicrobiota bacterium
TGCTGTTCACGCTGCTTATGACGATCCGTCTAAAATTCAAAAAATCGAACGGCGTGACGACCGGCTGCTTCTTCATTCTTTATCCGGTCATGCGGATTACCGGCGAATTCTTTAGGGAACCAGACGCGCCGTTAACCGGGTCACTCACAAGAGGACAATTCCTTTCATTGTTCATGTTCCTGGTCGGCGCACTATTTCTCTGGACCGCCTGGCGAAAGCACGTTGCGAGTCAGCGTTAGGAAGTGCGGCGCGGTAGGGCGAGGCTCCGTCCGAGCCGCGTCGCCTCTCGAGTTCCTGACTTCTTGAGCCCCCGATCCTCGATTGCTTGACTCCCGTTTTCTGCCGCCTATTATGGCGCCGTGGTCAGGTGCGTCTGGCCATCAGGTTCGGCGGCAGGGCACGGCATCGGTGACCTACGCGGTCTTAAGGGAAAACAGGATTGTAGATGTCGCCTCGTTGTTTCGGACTTGTTTTAGCGGGCAGCGGCACTGTTCTGTTCCCGGTGACGCCCCCCCTCAACGTAACACAATTGTTCCACGCTCAAGCGTACCCCCAACTCGGAGAAAATCTGAATGAACCATAAGCTTCTCAGCAACCAGGCTCTGACGATGTTCGGCGCTCTGTCGCTGCTTTACGGCATTTCCTCGACGGCGCTCGCAGCCGGTCCCAAAGTCGTGTCCGGCCCCGGTGCCGATGCCGATTGCTTCAAACCGTGGAGTGACACCACAAAATATCTTCAGTGGCCGAAAAAAGATGGTCCCTATCGAATCGCGCTCGTCAACGGTTTCATTGGAAACACGTGGCGCATCCAGATGATCAAAACGGCCAAGGCTTATGCCGATCAACCTAGCGTCAAGAGCCAGCTGAAGGAATTCAAAGTCGTCTCGACTGGTGAGGATCTCGCCGCCCAGATCGCTGCGGCCAATAACTTTATCGACTCGGGATATGACGCGGTCATCATTAACGCGCTGAACCCGGCCGCATTTGCGCCGGTCGTTAAACGCGCTAACGCTGCCGGGGTTGTGCTGCTATCATTCGACAACGTGATCGAGTCGCCTGACGCAGTCACGGTCAATGTCGATCAGGTTGAACTTGGGCGCCTCGCTGCGCGTTGGCTCTTAAAGGAGATTAAGGGCGATTCCGGCAAACTCCTTGAGGTACGCGGCCCGTCCGGAAATTCCGTTGATCGCGACCGGCACAACGGCTTTCACGAGGTACTCGACAAATCTGGAAAGAAGTTTGAGGTGATCGAAGTCGTCGGGAAGTGGGACGATGGCACGGCTCAAAAAGCTGTCGCTGACGCTATCGCGATCCACAAGAAGTTCGACGGTATCTACACGCAGGGCGGTTCTACCGGTACGGTTCAGGCCCTGATTGACACGCATCATCCGTTCATCCCCGTCTCAGGCGAGACCGAGAACGGCTACCGCAAGTTGTGCGCGAAATACGCTGACCAGGGCCTCCACGGCTCATCGGGTGGCACCGGGCCGGCCCAGGTAGCGGTCACGATTAAGGCGGCGATCGCAGCGCTCCAGGGTAACCCGATTCCGCAATCGATCGCTCTGCCTGTTTCCTATGTCGAGTTTCCAAACATGAAAGAGGGTCAGGACTATTATCCCGATCTGAACGACAATTTCTTTGTCGGAAACTCCTTCCCAGCCTGTAATATCGGCTTCACCGCCAACGAGATCATGGGTAAGTCCGAAAGCAACCAGTGATCTCTCACAATGGGACTGGCGCCGCGGGTGAAAATATCCGCGGCGCGAAAAGCGTGATGGACGCCGCCGCGGGTCTGTTGTTCCGCATGAACGGGATCTCGAAGCGGTACGGCGGTGTCCGTGCGCTCGAAGAAGCGCGCCTGGAGTGTGCGTCCGGTCGAATTCATGCCGTGCTCGGCGAAAACGGCGCAGGCAAATCCACTTTGATCAAGGTCATGGCCGGCGTGGTAAAGCCGGACTCAGGCATCATGGAGCTCGACGGGCGGCCGGTCGCTTTCCGCAAACCGGCCGCTGCTATGGAGGCAGGTATTGCCTGCATATTCCAGGAACTGTCTCTCGTCCCTGACTTGAGCGTCGCTGACAACATCGCGATCATCAGTCCGCCGACACGCTTTGGCCTGATCGATCGCCGTGCGCAGCGTCGCCTTGCCGAACAGGCGCTCACCCGCGCCGGCGCCAGCGGAGTTCATCCCCTGTCGCGAGTAAAGGACCTACCGTTGTCGCGCCGGCAGATGGTTGAAATCGCCAAGGCCCTGGCCCGCGACCCCAAGATCCTGGTGCTTGACGAGGCGACTTCGGCGCTGACCGCCACCGATGTCGAAAGAGTTTTCGGGGTGCTGAAACAGCTTCGTTCTGAGGGTCTGGCCATCGTCTACATCTCGCACCGCATGCACGAGATCGCGGAGCTTGCAGACGATTGTACAGTGTTCCGGAACGGTCGCTATGTCGCGACTTTCAAGGCCGGGACGAAGAGCGACGAGGCGATCGTTGAGATGATGATCGGACGGGAATACAAAAGCGTATTTCCGCCCAAGCCGGGGCACCAGACGGATCGACCTCCGGCACTCAACGTTAAGAATCTGACGTGGGCGGGACGCCTCAAAGGCATCGATCTTTCCGTCCGACCAGGCGAAGTGGTCGGCCTAGGCGGGCTTGACGGCCAGGGGCAGCACGAATTGCTGCTGGCCTTGTTCGGCGTCCTGGTGGGCGTTTCCGGAGAAGTCGAGGTCGGCGGAAAACCGATCAGGCTTAAGAGCCCATCCGCAGCCAAGAGCCGAGCTATCGGCATGGCCTTCATTCCTGAGGACCGCAAAACGGAAGGACTAATGCTCCCGATGTCGGTCCGCCATAATCTCTCTTTCGCGGCGATCGAACAATTTTCCTTTTGCGGCTTGATCAACACCAAGGCCGAAGAGGCTGCGGTCGACCAGATGATCCGGCTGCTGCAGATCCGTTCTGACGGGACCAATGGTCCGGTGGGCGCTCTTTCAGGCGGCAATCAGCAGAAAGTCGTTATCGGAAAATGGCTGATGACTAAGCCCCGCATCATTCTCCTTAACGACCCAACGCGCGGAGTGGATGTGGGTACCAAGCAGGAGTTCTACCACCGCGTTCGCTGGTTGGCTGATGAAGGCGCGGCAATTCTGTTTTATTCGACTGACTATGACGAGTTGATCGGCTGTTGCGACCGGGTCCTGGTGCTTTATGACGGTGCGGCGGCCCGGGTCCTCGAAGGAGACGAAATCACCGAGCGCAATCTGGTCACGAGCGCGCTGAACCTGGATAAGGCTGCGACGTCTGGCGCAACGGCTGCCGAAGTCCGGCGGGCGACCGATAAAGTAGCCGGCCCGCGCGCCGAAGCCCAGCCAGACCTGCATCGAAAGCCCCGGTGGCAAAGCGACTTGAACTTTTTCATCTCCGCCCACCGTGGAGTCCTTTTCGCAGCAGCCATCTTCGTCGCCATGTTCACCTTGTTTGTCTCCAAACATCCAGCCGGCTTCAGCGCCAAAGTCATCAACACGGCGGCCAACAAAGGAACTCTACTCGCGCTGGTCGCCATGGCTCAGACGATCCCAGTCC
Organism: Verrucomicrobiota bacterium; assembly: GCA_019236035.1. Lineage (GTDB taxonomy): Bacteria > Verrucomicrobiota > Verrucomicrobiia > Chthoniobacterales > JAFAMB01 > JAFAMB01. The sequence goes on from JAFAJU010000505.1 coordinate 3,579, forward strand.
TCACCGCGGGTCTCGATCTGTCCGTCGGGATGGTGTTTGTGCTGACCAACTGCCTTGCTTCAACGATTCTGGCCGGTTCGCCGCTGCAGACGGCTTTCGGAGCTCTGACGGTCCTTGTAGTGGGAGCCTTATGCGGTGCTATCAACGGTACGATCGTCGTCTGGGGCCGGCTGCAGCCAATTATTGCTACGCTTGCTACAGGCGCAATTTATTACGGTGGCGCGCTCTGGCTGAGACCGGCTCCGGGCGGCGAGGTCAACACGGATTTTGCCGACGCTATGGTCGGATTGCTCGGCGGCACTATTCCGGCCGCTGCGCTTTTGCTACTCGGCGTCGTGCTGTTCATATGGATCCCCTTTCGGCGTTCGGTCCTCGGACGCGCAGTTTATGCGATCGGCTCTTCTGAACAGGCCGCCTATATGTGCGGCATTCCGATCGCTGGCGCTAAGTTTCTTGCTTACCTGTTGGCCGGACTGCTTTCTGCGATCGCCGGCCTCCTCTTAACTTGCATCACCTATTCAGGCGAAGCCAACTCGATTCTTGGTAGCAGCTATACGCTGAGCTCGATCGCCTCAGTAGTGGTGGGCGGAACCTCGCTCTTCGGCGGCTCAGGGGGCGCGATTGGCTCAATCTTTGGCGCCTTTGTGCTGAGAACGATCGGTGACCTGCTCCTGGTATTCGACCTGGACCCGCTCTGGCAGCCGCTATTTCTCGGCGTTGTTTTGCTGGTCGCGGTCAGCCTTGGTTCATTCCGGCTGCTGCGTATCAAAAACAAGCTCGATATTTACAAAGGAGGGTAGCGGCAATGCGAGAGCGCCGATTTATGGGTATCGACCCGGTTGTCCTGGCGGCCTTTGGCTGTATCGTCGCACTTTTGCTGATCGGGTCGCTCTATTCGGCGAACTTTCTTTCCCCTGACTATCTGCTGCAGCAGCTTCAGGTAGCCTCGTTCCTGGGCATCATCGCTTCCGGCCTGATGCTGGTCATCCTGCTCGGCCAAATCGATCTCTCCATCCCATGGGTAGTGACGATTGGTGGCATGATGTCAACCGCCGCGGCCGGCTGGGGCCAGGCAGGTACGACCCTGGCTATTCCCATCGGCATCGGGTGCGGCCTCTGTGTCGGTCTCGTGAATGGCGTCGGTGTCGCGTATCTTCGCGTGCCGTCAATGATCTTTACCCTGGGTACGAACGCCATCGCACAAGGACTCATGGTGGTGCACACCAGCGGCTTCGCCCCACAGGAGCGCTCCACCTCGGCGATGCACTTCATCGCTGTCGGACGGTCTGTATTCGGTATTCCGAACGCTCTCTGGGTCTGGGCTATAGTTGGTGCGTTCGTGGTGGTACTGTTGACCAGGACCGTCTTTGGCCGGCGTGTCTACGCCATCGGCAATCGCGAGCCGGCGGTCTATCTCTCCGGAGTCGATACACGCCGCGTTGTTATCGCCTGCTTTGCAATCTCAGGCGCCTGCTCGGCGCTTTCCGGAGTGCTGCTGGCAGGTTATTCCACCCACGCCTACCAAGCCATGGGCGACCCCTATCTCCTTCCCGCGATCGCGGCCGTCGTGCTCGGAGGTAACAGCATTCTCGGTGGACGCGGCACCTTTCTCGGCACGATCGCCGGCGTGATCCTCATTACTCTCCTGCAATCGATCCTGTCGGTCGTCCAGGTGCCGGAAGCGGGTCGCCAGACTATCTACGGCGTCGTGATCGTTTCCATGCTGTTGCTTTACGGCCGCGAGCGCTTGCAACAGTGAATCTTAGGAGTTGCAGGAGGGAAAGCATGCGGCTGCAAACTTTGGGGCCGGGATCTTCTGTAACTCCTGACTCCTGACTCCTGACTCCTGACTCCTGAACTCCTGAACTCCTGAACTCCTGCAACTCCTGCCTCCTACGGTGTCACCGTTCGAGCATGGCCCAGGTGAACTCCGCACCCTTGCCGGTGACTCGAGCGATCTTGATCCAGAGCATCGCTGCTCCTTCCAGGTAGCGGGAAATCGTGATATCGCCCGAGTCGAACGGGCGGAATCCAAGGTCGGTCGCCAGGGACGCCACTACGGCCTTAGCACCGGAATCGTTTCCGCACAAAAACATGATCGGGCGGAGATCGCCATAACCCGGATACTGAGCGTCGGCAAAATTTTCGTAGCCGTACGTGTTGAAGGCTTTTACGACATGGGCGGCGGGAGCCAGCCGAGCAACCTCTTCTCCGCCGGAGTT
>JAFAJU010000554.1 GCA_019236035.1 Verrucomicrobiota bacterium
GCGGGATTTTTTTTATGGCATGAGGCCGACTTCGCTACGCCGCTTTGCGATCTTTGAAATACAAGATCGTTTCCCGAATTCCGGACTCAAAATCCGCTTTTGGCTCCCAGCCGAGAATTTTTCGCGCTCGGGTAATATCGGGCCGGCGAACCTTCGGATCATCTTTTGGCAGCGGTTTCTTAATTATTTCCGACTTGGACCCGGTAATTTGCAGGATCTTATTGGCAAATTCGAGAATAGTCATTTCGCGAGGATTACCGATGTTTACAGGCTCATGGTAATCGCTCATAGCGAGGCGGAAGATGCCGTCGATCAGATCTGAAACGTAACAAAAACTACGGGTTTGGGATCCATCACCGAAAACGGTTACTGGCTCCTGGTTGAGCGCCTGACTAATAAACGCCGGAACGACCCGACCATCTTTTAGTCGCATGCGAGGTCCGTAAGTGTTAAAGATCCGCACGATCTTGGTATCCAGCGAGTGATGCCGATGGTAAGCCATGGTGATCGCTTCGGCGAAACGTTTTGCTTCATCGTATACCCCGCGCGGGCCGATCGGATTGACGTTCCCCCAATAATCCTCGGTTTGGGGATGCACCAGGGGATCACCATAGCATTCCGAGGTCGAAGCCAGTATAAACACGGCCTTTTTCTCTTTAGCTAGTCCGAGCGCGTTATGCGTTCCCAGCGCTCCCACCTTCAAAGTCGGAATCGGAAGCTCAAGATAATCGATTGGACTGGCCGGTGAAGCAAAATGAAATACGTAATCAACCCGACCCGGTACGAAGATAAAGTCACTAACATTATGGCGGATAAATTTGAAATCCTGGTTGCCGGCCAAATGCGCTATGTTATCCGCGGAACCAGTAATCGAGTTGTCAATGGCGATAACACGGAATCCCTCAGTGATGAGGCGATCGCTCAAATGCGATCCGAGAAATCCGGCTCCGCCGGTAACCACGGCGACCTTTTTAGAAGAAGTAGCTTCAAACATACCCATTTTTTAGAGGTTTGAGGTAACAAGTATTTTAAAGACATCGAATTCAGCGGCTTCCTTGGGTGACCCCGTTGTGCCGCGGTCTCCAAGTATACTTTGGACTGATTCCAAGATCGATGTTAGCAAGGCGGCGTAATTGCCCATTACTATTTCCTTTGGTCGGCAGGCGTCCGATCGAGTAATATTGAAAACCCAGATCTCTCATCGTATTCGGGTCGAACAGATTCCTTCCGTCGAACACGATCGGCGTATGCATCCGCCGATATACCTCAGCCAAGTCAATAGCAGCAAAATCGGGCCACTCAGTGGCAAGAACCAAAGTCTCCGCATCTCGGACTGCGTCCAGTGCAGAGCCGGCCAAATGAACGCCGGGACATAAATTGAGCTCCTGTACTCTCTCGTTTCCCTTCGGATCGTACGCGGTCACGTGGGCGCCCTCCCGGATGAGATCGTTAACCAGATCCACAGCCACTGAACTCCGCACGTCATCGGTGTCGGGCTTGAAGGTAAGCCCCCACACGGCGATGCGCTTTTCTTTCAGTATCCATAGGGTGTCGCGCAACCTGTTGATGAAGCGCTCGCGCTGATATTGGTTGATACGCTGGACCTCTCTTAAAAGCGGGAACGGTTCACCGATCTGTTCGCTGATCGAGATGAAAGCAGCGACGTCTTTTGGGAAACAAGACCCACCGTACCCGAGGCCGGCATTGAGAAAACTGCGTCCGATGCGTTTGTCGGCTCCAATACCCTCCGCAACTTTCTCAACATCCGCCCCGCTAGCTTCACAGATGGCAGACAGAGCATTGATATAGGAGATCTTCAGCGCAAGAAAGGAGTTCGCAGCGTGCTTGATTAACTCGGCGCTATTGATGTCGGTGACCATGATAGGAGCCATGAAGGGTTCGTAGACTCTTTTCATAATTGTCAGAGCACGTTCGCTATTGGAGCCGATAACAATCCGATCGGGCTTCATCAGATCAGCAAACGCGCAGCCTTCGCGAAGGAATTCCGGATTGCTTACCACGTCGAATTCCACTTCAGCTTGGCCATAGCGCCGAATCGTGTCGGCGACTTTTTCACCGGTTTTCACCGGCACAGTACTTTTATCGACGATGACTCGATACTCTTTCAGCACCGAAGCCATTTCGCGAGCCACCCGCTCGATGTAGGTCAAATCCACACTGCCATCGACTTGCGCAGGCGTTGGCACAGCAATGAATATGACTTCAGAGTTGTCAACTCCTTCCTCGATGCTGCCGGTGAAAGAAAGGCGATGGGCAGAGACATTACGTTGTACTAACTGCTCGAGCCCAGGTTCATAGATTGGTATTTGACCATTTCGAAGTGCTTTGATTTTTCGTGTGTCATTGTCAAGGCAGATGACTTCATGACCCACTTCGGCGAAACAGGCGCCGGTGACTAACCCAACATAGCCGGATCCAATAATCGTGATTTTCATTTTAGTCAGAATTCAAAGTTGATATGTCCGTCGCAAATCGGGTAGCCGCGTTTACCGAACAGTCCCGCCGCACGCATTTTGTTTTGCGGTACTAAAGTCGAGTATTCGGAAGACCAGCTGGTTTTTGCTCCGGTTGCCGGGATTACTGTCTAGAAGGCGGCATCGAGTATCGGTCGATGGGATTTAGCGGCGAGGGTGTTCAACGCGTTCGACAAGAAATGTGGGTTCATGCGCGACTGAAGGGCTTGCATCTCGGCCGAGGACGCTGCTCGGGTCTGCTCGTCACAATCACGCACTTGCTCGACGATAGCCAGAATGAGCGCCGTACCCAGACCTTGCAGTATGGCAGCCATCCCAATCTCCCCAAACGGATACAGCGCTGCTCCCGAGCCGGAAACATACAAGAAGAAAAAACCGCTCCGGAGCAACGATACCCCGACGGTCAACCCGAATCCCGTAAGGGGATGCTGCGCCAACTGCCGGCGCCACAGGTGCAGCCAGCCG
>JAFAJU010000044.1 GCA_019236035.1 Verrucomicrobiota bacterium
AGCGGCAAAAACGACGCCCAAATGCAAATTGCCCAATCCAATTCCGCTTTGCGCATCAAACAAGCTGAAGCCGCCCGAACGGCTCAAATCGCGGAAAACCTGGCAAAGGCTGATATAGAGCGCCAGACTTTCGAGGCGACAACCAAGGCTCAACAATCTCGTGCAGAGATGCAGCGGAAGCAGCAATACGCAGAGCAGGTCGTGCCGGCGGAGATTGCGAAGGAAGCTGCCGTTGTCCAGGCACAGGCGGACGCGCAGCGCATCACAATTGCTGCGGAAGCAGAAGGTAAGCGCATTGTAACCATTAAGCAGGCCGAGGCGGTTGCAGCTGACGCGGAAAGCAAGAAAATTTTGGCGCTCAAACAGGCTGAGGGCCAGGGCATCAAAGCGGTTCTGGAAGGGCGCGCCGAAGGGTTCCGACAGCTCGTTGCTTCCTCCGGCGGCAATGCCGGCGAAGCGGTGATAGTGCTGGTCGCGGATCAACTTCCGAGCTTGGTTGACGCGCAGATGAAAGCCATCTCGAATCTGAAGATCGACAAGGTAGTGGTCTGGGGCGGGACGGAAAATGGAAAAAGCGGAGTTTCCAGCCTGCTAAAAGATCTGATCACCGGTTTACCGCCGGTAACTGATCTCGCCAAAGCGGCCGGCGTCGAATTACCCGCAGTGCTCGGCCACGTCCAGTCCTCCGTCGAACCTTTACCGAACGGCGACGGAGCATCGACCAGCGTGCGGCCACAGCAATCAAGCCAGAACGTCAAATAGGGAATTTCGCGGTTGGGCGAAGCTCCGAGCTAGGACGCGACGAAGCGCGTCCCTACCGAACAATCTGGTAGGGCCAAGTTTCACCTTGGCCTTGTGGCGCCAACGGGGTGCGACAAAGGAGGCTCTCTCCGAATTACGCGCCTCGCCCTCGATGCTTTTCCGATGAACGTAATGATAGTGTTCCGCCGTATCGGAATGCATAAACAGGATGTGATCCAGCCCGCAGGTAATCAGCAGCCCGGAAAACGATCGAAGCCAGGCCAGACCCCCTTCTCCTTCATATTCATGCAAGCCGGGATGCCTGAACCCGGCCGGCGAATTCCATCCGATCGCAGCTCCGCGGTATTCACAATCGGCGATATCAAAGGCGCGATCGATCAATACCGTGAAGCGGAGCCCTGACCCCGTGCGGAACTCCAACAGGCGAATTCCACGTTCGACACCGTCTCCAAGCTGCACCAGGCGAACACCGGCGAATTGAGACAATGCGCCGGCTCGTTGAGCCAGTTCCCTTCGGCTGAGTGTTTCTCCATACAAAGTCGGCATAGAAAAGTCCGGTTTAGCTACAGGCCGTTGTTGCGCAGCTTGGCGTCCAGGAAGCGCTTTGCCCGAGGCACATCGGCCTCTTCCAGATGCTCAATGACGATCGGGATATTAGGATGCTTCCGCGAAAGACGCTGGAGGTACAGATCGTAATTCAAATCGCCAAGCCCGGGCGCCGGTAGTTCGATAGCCCCGACCCCTCTGAACGTATGAGCTTCCGAGGCGTCCATTTCGGCGTGCTTTTCTGCCGTGTCTCCGGAGGACCGCTTCACGTCTTTGGCGTGTGCAATCCGGATTTTGTCGCTGAGCGTGTCAAATATCTGATTTAGAACCGCATCCATTCGGCCGATGTTGTGACTCTCGAAATAATTCGTTGGGTCCATCAGGAGGCCTAGTCCCGGATGGTCGACCTCGGCAAACATTCGCACCGTCTCCTCGACCGACCCCACGACATTGTTGACGTAGGTCTCCAGCAGGAACACTGCACCGTGATCATACGCAATTTGCGCCAGGTCTTTGATGATTCCTTTGCACTCCTGGAAAGCTTCTTCCGTTTTGTTCCTCGGATGCGAAACCCAATCGGATTCTGGATTGAATGTCCCGGTCTCAGAAATTACGTATGGCGAACCAAACAGCCGGGCGTTTCGGATAACGGTCTTCAGATAGTCTAACTTCAATTTCCGTTTTGCCGGGTCTGGATGAACAATGTTCGTGTAGCCTGAAACGCAACAGATCGGCAGGTTGTAGTCGCGAAAAGTCTCACGAACTCGCTTCGCTTTCTCCAATGTGATCGACTCCGGGGTCGAAAAGTCGATGTCCTTGAACGCGAGATCCAGTTGAACTGCGTTGAAGCCTAGAGCGCGGATTTTCTCAGCCTGCTCTTTGAGGGTATAAGGAAAATAACCGTTGAAAATACCGATTTGAATCATGAGTCCTGATGGTTACGGGTTTGCAAAAAGCTCCTCGAGCCTGACGGCCCGACTTTCCTCCAGCGATCGATAAGCGGCCTCCACCAGCGCCATGGTGCGCAGGTTATCGCTCATCGATAATTCCGGGGTGGTTCCCGATTTAATCGCATACTGCAGCTGGTCCATTACGCCGGCGAAGGCGTCGGGAAACCATCGGGTTTCCCAAATGGGTTGAACCCATTTGCCGCCGGTCGTTTTCCTGGAGTTGAATTTGAGGGTGGATGGCGAGCCCGCCGGGTAATCCGGCCAGCCGATCGTCCCGGTCGCGAGCCCTTCGGTACCTTCGACCCTCCATCGAATATAAATATCAGATTCAAAACCTTCCTCGCGCGGACCGGACCAGACATCCTCCAGTGAAACCGCCAGAGTGCCGTTTTCGAATCGAAGCGTTGAAACACAGATGCCGTCTCTATGAGCGAACTTGGTGCGTGGATCGGGGCGCGACGCGGTGAAGATGTCGATTGGTTCGCCAAACAGAAACCGGAGTACGTCCAGATGATGCACGCTCATGTTCAGCAGGGTGAGCCGATCGTACTGTGCTAAGAACGGCTGCCAATGAGGAACGGCCCGCATTTCGATTGTTCCAATGACTGGTTTGCCTAAGTCGCCGCGCATCAAGAGTTGCTTGAGCACACGCATCGACTGATCAAAGCGCATATTCTGGTTTACGGAGAGCACCTTGTCGCTTTGGCATACCTCCTCAGCCAGAGCACGGGCTGTCGCGAAACCCATTGCCAATGGCTTTTGAGCAAGGATGCCGAGCACATGCGGTTGGCGCAACGCCAACCGAATCAGCTCAGGTTGCTGGTCTGGGGGAAAGGCGATGTCAATGATCTGGATTTCAGGATCCTCGATCAGCTCACCAGGAGTACGGTGTACCCGGGGAATATCCCACCTGGCCGCCACCTGCGTGGCATGCGCTTCGGAACGGGAACTGATTCCAATGACCGGGAATCCTGCGCGCCGATAGGCCGCTAGTTGCACGTCGGCCATAATGAAGCCCGCGCCGATGCAACCGATGCGATACTCCGTACACCGGATTTTCGGATCGGGCGATAAATCCTCTAGCTCAGACATTGTCGTGTAATCGAGTTAGTTACGGGTTCCGCTGACGCAATCCCGACGGCGTGGAGAGCTCCAGGAAGGCGGCTTCCAAGAGAGTGTGATCGTCCAGCCCTTCGTTCTTTTGGAGGAAAACCTGTTTGCCTCCAGCCAGGATCAGAATAGTTGAGGCGATTGCGCGAATTTCGGGAATTTCTGAAGAGACGAAAATAATCCCGAGTCCTTGCTGGGAAAGTTCGTCGATTATCCGGTAAAGCTCCGCCTTTGTGCGGACATCCACTCCGTGCGTGGGTTCGTCGAGCAAAAGCACTTTTGGACCGACCGCGAGGCAGCGGGCCAGGATTGCCTTCTGTTGATTGCCGCCGCTCAGGTAAAGCATTTCCTGTCCTTTGTCTCGCGCGCGAATGCTCAATCGCTCGTAGAGCTGGTCAATTCTCTTTCGTTCAGGC
>JAFAJU010000179.1 GCA_019236035.1 Verrucomicrobiota bacterium
TTCTAGGATAGAAAGGATATCGCTATGGCCGCACCAAGAACACTCTTTGATAAAGTTTGGGAACAGCACATCGTCGCCGAACCCGATGGCGAGCCCACGCTCATTTACATAGACTTGCACCTTGTACACGAAGTCACCAGCCCGCAGGCGTTTGACGGCTTGCGCATGACGGGCCGCAAGCTGCGCCGTCCCGATCGCCACCTCGCCACAGTGGATCACAATGTGCCTACAACCAGCGCGCAAGATCGACTGGTCATCGCAGACCCGATTTCTGCCGCCCAGGTCAACGCCCTTCGGAAGAACTGTGCTGAGTTCGGCGTCGAGTTTTTCGATGTGCAGGATCGGTCCCAAGGGATCGTGCACATGATTGGGCCCGAGTTGGGGGCAACCAAGCCTGGCATGACCATTGTCTGCGGAGACTCACACACCTCCACCCATGGAGCCTTCGGTGCGCTCGCATTCGGCATCGGCACCAGCGAGGTCGAGCACGTGATGGCCACCCAAACTCTACCCCAGCACAAGCCAAGAACTTTCCGCATCATCGTCGATGGTAACCTTCCATTCGGTGTCGCTGCCAAGGACATCATCTTGGAAATCATCGGTCAGATCGGCACCGACGGAGCTACCGGCTATGTCGTCGAGTATGCTGGCTCAACGATCCGCGCCCTTTCAATGGAAGGTCGCATGACCATCTGCAACATGAGCATTGAAGCCGGTGCTCGCGCCGGGATGATTGCTCCTGACGAGACCACATTCGCCTACCTGCAGGGTCGTCGTTTATCTCCCCGGGGCGCTGCGTGGGAAGACGCGGTTGAGTACTGGCGCACTCTCCCTTCAGATCCGGGCGCCACTTACGATCGCGAACTCTATATCGACGCAACCAGGCTCGCACCACGTGTCACCTGGGGCACTTCGCCCGGCATGGTCACATCCATCGAAGGGAAGGTTCCGTCCGTCGAAGATGGAAAGAACGAGGCCGAGCGCAGGTCCTTCGAACGCGCCCTTGAATACATGGACCTCAAGCCCGGCACGCCCATGGAGGAGATCAAGGTCGACGCTGTCTTCTTGGGCTCCTGCACCAACTCGCGTATCGAAGATCTCCGCGCGGCCGCCGCCGTTGTCGGCGGCCACCACGTCGCTAAGACCGTGCGCGCCATGGTTGTTCCTGGTTCCCAGGCAGTCAAGCGCCAGGCAGAAGAGGAAGGTCTCGACAATATTTTCAAATCTGCTGGCTTCGAATGGCGAGAGCCCGGCTGCAGCATGTGCCTCGGCATGAACCCCGATATCCTTGCGCCGGGCGAACGTTGCGCCAGCACATCCAACCGCAACTTCGAGGGTCGGCAAGGTCGTGGCGGCAGAACCCATCTCGTCTCTCCGGAGATGGCTGCAGCCGCAGCCATTACCGGTCGCCTCACCGACATTCGTAAGTGGAAGCCGAACAACCCTCGGCAGGAACTCGCGGAAGGAGGATCCAGGTAATGCAACCCATCAACGTCATCCGCTCAAAAGCCGTCCCTTTGCCGCTGCCCAATATCGATACGGATCAGATAATCCCAAAGCAGTTTCTGAAGCGCATCGAGCGCACCGGCTACGGTGACTTTCTCTTCTTCGACTGGCGGCGCATTCAGGAAGGAGCAAACGCAGGCGAGCCCAACCCCGACTTCGTTCTCAACCGGCCGGAGTACCACGGAGCCGAGATCCTCATCGCCGAGAGGAACTTCGGCTGCGGATCTTCCCGCGAGCACGCGGCCTGGGCGCTCCGCCAATTTGGTTTTCTCGTGGTCATCGCGCCCACTTTTGCCGAAATCTTTTCCTCCAACGCGGGAAAGAATGGCATAGTCCTCGTCCGCTTAACGGAGGAGCAGGTGCAGACGCTGCTTTCCCGATCAACCGCTAACCCGGAGCATCAGCTGACCGTTAGTCTCGAGGACCAGAGCGTCACCGACATCGATGGGTTCAGCGCCCACTTTGACATTGATCCTTTCCGCAAGTTCTGTCTGCTGAACGGCCTCGATGACATCGGCCTAACCTTGCGGCACGAACAGGAACTCGATCGTTTTGAATTGAACCACGACAAAGACTTTTGGTTCCTACCAAACGCAGGAATTGCCTAGGTATGGCGCTTCAGGCGCAAACTTTTAACTACACGACAGCGGTAACGAGCCGCTTGGAAAGCACATTCGTTAAAGTTTTAGTTGGGAATGCTAAAAGGGTCAGGACACGAAACGGAAAATAAAGCACGGTAAGGAGCGAAATCTCCTCATAGATGAAAGTGCGAATCTTGGTCCGCAGCAAAGCAAATCCTGCACAACGAAACAGCCGGTATCCCAAGTAGCAGTCGTCCCGTAAAACGCGCTGCAATCGAATTCTAGAGCGTTTTCTTTTAGTCGAACAGTGGAACGATCCTCGGGAAGGCCTAAACGTACTTTATTTTCCGTTTCGTGTGGTCTCCCCTTAAGGAGCGTTTCCGCAGTGGCCGATGAACGGAAATATCTGTTAAAACCATACCGTTACTTAGTGTCTGGCTTCGTGAAATGTGATCGGAACCCACGGGCCCCCTCCGGCGCATCATATTGTTCTT
>JAFAJU010000261.1 GCA_019236035.1 Verrucomicrobiota bacterium
TGTTTCACCGAAAGGGCTGAGGGAGTGCCACCACCAAAAAAGATTGTTTCCAGGCGGCACTTGGGGATTTCGAGCAGGCGCCGATCGAGGTCCAGGAGGAGCGCATCCAGGAAGGCTTGAGTCTTGTTTCGGTCGGAGGCTTCTTTGTAGAAGCTGCAATAGGGACAAACCTTGGGACAAAAAGGAATGTGAACGTAGAGGTGATGCAATCCGCTTGAACCCTCAATTCCGTTTTGGATTTGCATAAAGGTGAATATACTGCAGCCTCGTGCTCCGAGTAGTGTTGACGTTATTGCTTTGCGGGATTGTTTCCAATCCAATCTGTTCTCGAGGGCAGTTGCCACAGCAATCTCCTGGTTCTACCCCGGTGTCCCCGCAGGCCAATGTCGCGCCGGAGGAGGTTGCAGCGCCCGTTCCGGTCGCAGCGCGGTCGGTCGTGTACCGTACGGAGAACGCGCAAGCCATCACAGACTATGAAGCGAACCCCGGAACGGTTCGGCGGATGGTCGACGATCTTGTCATGGCGGTGACCGGCGAGCAAACGGTGTCATCCGCCTGGGGGTCGCTGGTCAAGCCATCCGACGTTGTCGGAATCAAAGTTTGTGCAAATGGTGCGCCGCTCTTCAGTACTCATCCGGCTGTCATCAATGCGATCGTTGCGGGCTTGGTCGAAGCCGGAATATCACCACGAAATATCGTCGTCTGGGACCGGGAAGAGAATCTGTTAAAGCGTGCCGGTTTTCGCTCAAGGCCAGACGGCTACCATCTGATGTGGAGTGAGGGGAACTATGACCCGAAAGCCGTGATTACCTCTCCGATTAGCGGCAAACTAATTTTTGGCGATCTCTTTTTCGTCAGCAAGCCGCCTGATACTTTGGGGGAGGCATCGACGCCCGCGCCACGAGAGCAAGAAAAGGATAGAAAAAGACCCAGGACCCTGGACAATCTCAGCGACGAGAGTCACCTCAGTAATGTCCTGACCCATGCGGTCACAAAGGTGATCAACGTGCCGGTATTATCTGATCATTTCTTCTGCGGTCTTTCCGGGGCGCTGTTCAACATGACGATCCAAAACCTTGATAATTGGCGCAGGTTAGTTATGGAACCTGTCAGCGGTGATCCCTCGATTCCGGAAGCCTACGCAGATCCCCGGGTAAGCGATAAAGTCGTTTTGCATATCATGGACGGCCTGATAGCGCTCTATGCAGGCGCACCGATCGGAGATGCGAACTATGCCATCCATTATGAGACATTGTACGCCAGCAAGGACCCGGTCGCTTTGGATGCGATTGCGCTAAAGAAGATTGATCAATGGCGAGTCGAGGCCCAGATGGAACCTGCTTCGAAGACCGCCAAATATCTCCAAACCGCTTTCACCTACGGACTGGGCAACGCCGATCTCAACAAAATTGAGGTAGTCGATGTCCGGTGAAGCCGAGTTGTTCGCTCTCCTTAAGGGAGTCTCTCGTTCTTTCTATATAAGCGTGCGTTTCCTTCCCAAACGGATTCGCTTGACGATTGCACTCGGTTATCTGCTAGCCCGTGCGACGGACACGGTCGCGGACACAAACCGCTTGCCGCCGGCTGAACGTATATGGGTTTTGCAGCGCCTTCTCGGATCTGTTGCCAGCGGCGAAATGCGGGACACGGGAGATCTGACAGCTTGCCTGACTGCGCAGGCAAACGGTCCGGAAAAGGTGCTTTTGGGCAACATTCAGCGAGTGCTCCAGTTCCTGTCGGCGATTCCGCCGGAGCACCGTCAGCTCTTAAACGAAGTACTAACGAAGATAGTCCGCGGTCAGACGCTTGATATCGAGAGGTTTGAGTCCCGTGCGGGAATTCACGGATTGGCGGATGATTCTGCGCTTGAAGAATATACGTACTTGGTCGCCGGCTCTGTCGGCGAATTCTGGACTAAAGTTTGCTGTATGGAGTGGCCAGGCTACGCGCGATTACCGGAGCCGGAATTGCTCGTCCTGGGAAAAGATTTTGGTAAAGGTCTTCAACTGATTAACATCCTGCGGGACTATCCGGTCGATCTACAGGCGGGGAGATCCTATCTGCCGATCTCCAATCTGGAGGAGGTGGCTGCCAATGTTACGTTGGCTCGTCCGGAGTGGGAGCGATGGCGGCGGCGCGCGCTAAGTTATCTGGAAGCAGCCTGGAAATATTTGACCGCGGTCCGGCCGCCGCGGGTCCGGTTCGCGTGTGCGGTTCCTCTTTTCATCGGCATCCGCACCTTGCTTCTTCTCGGCGAACAGCCCGAAATTCGGCCGGGAATCAAAGTCTCACGCAAAGTGGTTCAGCGGCTGATGGCCTGGGCAGCGGGTGTGGCGCTGTTTCGCTTCCTGGAACCCTACGCGTCACGCGAGATCTTCCGGCAGTGAACTGCGCGTTACCCGAGGGAAGCGAGCCTCGCGCAAAGTTACGCAAAGGCACGCGAAGGTTGGACTGATACTATGTGACCGACTCTTCGAACTGGGTCTCAACCTCAGCGTACCTTAGCGTACCTTTGCGCGAGGCCTTTGCAAAGCGGGACGCTTCGCCTACTTCGTCCGGAAAACGCTGATCGTGGTCAGAAAATCGATAGCCCGCTGGAGAACCACATCTTTTGGAGCGCGTTGTTTCGCTGCGCCGCCCATATACCCAGTCTCGTATGCATCCAGGTCCGGATTCCTGCCAGCGACGAGCGCAGCCTCGTTGGTATGTGGCCGTTCCTCGTCAAAGATGTAGTCTCGCAGGCCGTTCTCGTCCGCGAGCGCAAGGACTGAATCCTGTTGCTGCTTTGAAAAGGATACCTGGATATCAGGTGCTAGCCCTTTTGGAAAGACGGCCGGTGAACCGGGAATCACCAGTTTACTCACGGCGATTGTCAATACCAGGCCGTTACCGACCAGGTAGCGCTCATACTCGACAGCGCGACCGGAAGTTTGCTGGCCAAAGACGAGGGCGTGAACCTCGCTCCGGAGAGTAGCCGCGATGGCCTCGGCAGTTCCCGCATTTTCCGAACTCACAAGGACCGCAATCGGCCCCGTAAAGATTGGGTCGGCTGAGGATGTATAAGGTCGCTCTTGTCCATCCTTCTGCTGCACAAGATTGAATAGAACTTTTCCCTTGGGCACAAATCGACTGAGGATATCTGCCGCGAGCTGGAAGTCGCTTCCCGGAGGCATCGTCCGCAAATCCAGAATCAAACCGGTAGCACCCCGGCCGACGAGGTCGTTTAAAGCACCATCGAGCTGCGCCAGGTTCTGCTGGGTAAAGCTCCCAAGACGCAAGTAGGCGAACTGTTTTTCAATCAGATCTGACTTGAACGGATGATTCCGCGGCGGCCGCTCGGCCTCTGCCCTGGTCTGGATGGTGGCACCTGGACCAAGCCTCGAAAGAAGACCCTCAACGGCAGCTTGGTTAATCTCCTGATTTGTGAGCGCGCTCGGGTCGACATAGTTCGATCGCAGCTGTTCAATCACTTGCTGGAGGCCGGCCTGATCCAATTGGTTGACGAGATCCCGAAGCGACTTCGGTGTAGCCGCAACCGGCGAAGCGACCGGCTCCGGCGTCGAAGATGGCACAGGCGATTGCTGGGCAAACGTGGATCCGGCGGAGCAGAAGGCCACCAGACAAAAGATGATGCGCGCGGTTATGCAATAGATCTTTTGAAGTTAGATCAAACCAATGTCGCGGCGGAAATACCTTCCGTCGAATTCGATTTTTTCCACTGCGTCGTATGCTCGCCTCTTTGCGGCTGACAATGTCTCACCGACGGCGGTGACGCCCAGGACTCGGCCCCCTGAGGTGATAATTCGGTTTTCGTGCTGGCGCGTCCCAGCGTGGAACACAGTGACTCCATCCATCTGGCCGGCTTGTTCCAGACCCACGATCCTTTTTCCAACTTCGTAGTGGCTTGGATAGCCACCGGAAGCCATGACGATGCACACAGCTGCTCGCGAATCCCAAGTTGCAGTGACTGTATCCAGTCGCTCGTCGATCGTCGCCTCGAGAAGATCCACAATATCTGTCTGGAGTCTTGGCAACAGGACCTGAGTTTCAGGATCCCCAAATCTGCAGTTGAACTCCAGGACGCGTGGGCCCTCAGATGTCAGCATGAGCCCCGGAAAAAGCAGCCCGCGAAACGGTATACGATCGTTCTTAATGCCGAGCATGAATGGGTCTAGAATTTTCTCCCGAATTTCCTGCAGAAGCGCTGGCGTCAATTTTTGAGAAGGGCTGAATGTTCCCATACCGCCGGTGTTCGGTCCCTGGTTTCCGTCGTAGAGCGGTTTATGATCCTGCGCCGTAGGAAACAGCAAATACGATCGGCCGTCGACCAGAGCATGGATCGAACACTCGATGCCTGACAAAAACTCTTCGATAACAATCTTCCGACCGGCGTTGCCGAAGCGTCCTCGGTCGATCATATCGACAATAGCCGCTTCGGCTTCGCTTCGGTCCTGAGCAATAATGACGCCCTTGCCGAGAGCCAGGCCGTCGGCTTTCACTGCTAACGGAAATCCGAACTGGTCCAGTGCCGCCTTTGCGGCCGCCGACGATTCGTATTCGCCGAATCGCGCTGTAGGGATTCCATGCCGGAGCATGAAGCGCTTTGCAAAACTCTTTGACGATTCTAATTGGGCTGCATCTCGGCGGGGACCAAAGATTCGCAGGCCGGCGTCCTCAAACAGATCGACAATCCCAGCTGCCAGAACGTCATCCGGACCCACCACGGTCAGATCGATCGACTCCTGCTTTGCGAAGTTAAGAAGTCCCTCGATTTCGCCAAGCTTTAGTGGAACGTTTTGACCCACGCTCGCTGTTCCTGCGTTTCCTGGCGCAACGAAGATTTGGTGGACGCGGGGCGATTGACGAATTTTCCACGCAAGCGCGTGTTCACGGCCACCACTGCCGATCACCAGTACCTTCATACCCTTTATCGAACCGATGGGACGTAAACGGTCGTGGTGGCCGGGATCTGTGACTTGGCCAGCGTGAAACGGTTCCCTCTGATGCGAACCACGCTTGGTTGCCGAGAGAGCCATTCGCCGAGTCCGCGCAGTGGTACCTTTGATGAATACGCGGTTGAGTACATCATCGGGACGATGATCTTCGGGTTAAGCCGTTGAATGGTGAGACGGCGCTTATCGTCAGTAAAGTTCGGCGGCCCGCCAACCGGCAGAAAAAGTACGTCGACATTGCCAATGTTCAAAGCTTCTGACAGGCTTACGGCATCTTCGACGGCGCCAAGATCGCAGAAACGGATGCCGTCCATCGCCCAGGTGTACGCGACATTCAGGCGAGGCGAGACGGTCAGGCTTTCCGAGCTTGTTTGAACACCGCGAATCAAAATGCCGCTAGCCCGATTCACTCCGCTTGCCATTGAGCTACGAAAAATTATGGGCGAACCGGACGCCATGTCCGTGTAGTTGGCCGTGTCATCCTCATGAGTGACAATCACAACGTCAGCCGGTACGCTGCCAGCTTTTACAGGATAGGTGAGGACCTTGGGGTTAAACGGGTCGGTAAGAACTGTCAGGCCGATCGAAGACGTGACCCGAAAGCAACCATGGCCCAGCCATTCGATGGTTACCTCGCGCGGTCCTGTGTAAGCCGGCTCATTGCGTTTGTGTCGCGACCAACAGCCGGCCAAGAGCAGGACGGCTAATAGGAGGGGAATGCTTCGATGCATGCTTCTGCTTAGGGATCTCTTCAGTGGAACGCCAGCCTGACACATCGCGATCGAACGTCAAGCGCACGAATGTGTTAGCCTGCAGCGCTCATAAATCTTTAGAGATTTGTGAGCGCTGCAGGCTCAGAAATGGCGCAAGGCAGAGATTTCTCCTGCGGTCGTTTTCCAATGGAAAGAATCCCGGATCGCGTGGGTGACATATTTCTTGGCGGCTCCTACGGCCTCTTGGAGGGTTAGACCCAGCGCAACGTGCGCCGCAATCGCTGCGGAGTAAGTGCAACCGGTTCCATGAGTCGAAATCCCATGCTGGTATGGCTCGGAAAAATGATACATCCCGTCGCCATCGATTAAGGTATCGATAGCTTCGGCGGATTTGAAATGTCCTCCCTTCAACAGAACCGGAACGCGAAATTTCTGGTACAGTTCGTTAGCGGCCGCACTCATTTCTCGGAGTGACTCCAGCTTTGTCGCGAGGATCGTCGCTGCCTCGTCCAGGTTTGGCGTTATGAGATTCGCGAGTGGAAACAATCGAGAGGTATATCGCTCTAACGCGGCGGATTGCATCAGTGGATCACCCGAGGTGGCTATCATGACAGGGTCGACAACGAGAAAAGGTAGTCGGTCCGGTGGAAGTCTTTCGAAGACGTCGCAAATCAGGTCGACGATCTCGGGAGAAAACAGCATTCCGATCTTGACCGCCCGGACTGGAAAATGGGTCAGGCTGAGATTGAGCTGATCCCGGATCACTTCAAGTTCGACGGGCTGGATAGAGCAGACTTTTCCGGGAACTTCGGCGACGACACAAGTGATCACGGTCTGGGCGTACACTTTGAAGTAGGTGAAGGTTTTCAGGTCCGCCTGGATTCCCGCGCCGCTGGAATTGTCAGATCCGGCGATAGTCACAGCTACAGGTATTTCCATAGAAAGAGACTTTTCATTTAGAATGGCGCATTATAGTCGTGTGAGTTTAGTGTTTCGGGAACTGGCCAATCTTCGCGTGATCATCGACAAGGTGGTCTATGTGCCGACACTCGAGGCGCCACCAGACAGGCCTTTCCCGTTTGTTTACTTCATCACGATAGATAATCAATCATCCGAAACGGTCACCATTCGCGGCAGAAAATGGGTCATCACCGATCAGTCGGGCCAAAAAATTGTGGTCGAAGGTGATGGTGTCGTGGGCGAGTTCCCGCGTCTCCGTCCTGGGGAACGTTTCTCTTACAACAGCTATCACGTTATCGGTACCGATAGTGTGGCGGAAGGCGCCTTTATAGGAATTTCGGATGAAGGAGTGCCGTTCGTTACGCGCATACCGCGATTTCAGATGCAGGTGCCGAAAGTTGTTTAATCACGGACGGCGGGTCGGATTGTGGCGTAACCAGGCTGGAGGGGAGCACCGGATTCTGGTGCCCTTTCTTCCTTGTCCCGGAGGGACTGCACGATGGTAGCCTGGCACGAAGTGCCTGGAATAGGTAAGAAAAAGGAGCCCGTCCCGGAGGGACGGTGTGATCATGTATTCGCGCGTTAGTCTACAAAGATCGTGTTGGCATATGCAAAGTTCCGTAATGGAGTCGAAAGCGGCTCCTACACAATCATCCTGTCCCTCTGGGACGGATCGCATCTTTTTTACGCCATTCCAGGCACTTCGTGCCTGGCTACTCTCATGCGTCCCTCCGGGACAATAGTTCGCCTTCGGCGCTAAAAATGGCGAAACTCGTTTGCGTTGCAAGCAACGCCCCTCCAACAGTTACGCGTAAACCAGATCATCCACTTTTACGTCATGATCTATGTGCGGAATCTCAGGGAGGAGCTGAAAGGCAAAGCAGACGCCGACCTTGATCGTGTACCCGGGCAGCGTCGAAAGGAACCGATCGTAAAATCCTCCGCCGCGGCCGAGGCGGTACCCGTCGGATCTAAAGGCCAATCCGGGAATAACGATGAGATCCAAAGTTTCCGGTCTGGCTCCCGCCACGGGTTCGCGGATGCCAAACTTCCCGGGAAAAAGATCAGATAAGGCAGAGACTGTGCGGAACTGTAAGGTTCGACCATCACAATGCGGATAGAAGATCAGATGATGCTCGAGCAAACCGAGTTCCCAGAGAAGATCCAGATCCGGTTCGCTCTGGATAGGCGCGAACAACGCAACACTGTTCTTGCCGGACAAGATTCTGCCGAGATTTTCACAGATCTGGAGAGATCGCGCACGTCGCTCGCTGTGACTCAAAGTGCGCAGGCGTTTGCGCATGGTTGCGCGCAAGAGAGATTTTTCAGAAAAATGCGATCTGGGATTTGCCATGGCAAAACAATTCAATAATGACTTGGTTGTCGTGTCGAAACCAACCAGGAATCAAGGGCATCGCGTGGGGTTAAGGCCTGGCAAAGGGTGGCTGCGGCGAAACTTTATTACGCAAGTCTATTTGCCCTCGCTCTTTACACGCCGAAAAGGGACTGCGCATCAGCCAAATTTCCCGGCGCTTGGACCCGAAGATGTCTGCTTGACCTGGATTGGCCATGCCTCCTTTTTGATTGGTTGGCGCGGCTTAAACATTTTGGTGGATCCGATCTGGTCCCTCTGGTTGAAGGTTATAAAGCGCATTCGGCGTCCGGGATTCCCGTTGCATCACTTGCCCGCGATTGATTTGGTACTCGTGACGCACGCCCATTTCGATCATCTGGATAGACGGACTCTGCGAAAAGTTGCGGCGTTCCAACCGATCATCGTACCCAACGGCGTTGGGAATTTAGTGTACGATCTGGGATTTGATCGCATCCACGAACTTAGTCAGTGGGAGACGCTGCATATCGGAGAGATCGGGGTCACATTAACACCGTGTCATCATTGGGGCGCCCGTGTTCTCCACGATTTTCACCGTGGCTTTGGTGGATATCACTTGCAGCTTGGCACCCGAACGATTTTCCACTGCGGGGATAGCGCTTATTTTTCCGGGTTCTCTGAGATCGGCGAGCGTTTGCCGACAGAGATCGCTTTGTTGCCGATTGGAGCTTATGACCCGCCGACTAGGCGGGAAGTGCACATGAATCCGGAGCAAGCGATCCAAGCCTTTAGAGAGCTGAATGCACAGATCATGGTTCCGATGCATTACGGATCGTTTCGACTGAGTTTCGAACCCCTGGAGGAACCCCTGAAGCGTTTGCGGGCTGGAATCAAGCGCCACCGGATCGAAGAAAAAGTCGTGGTCATGGAGGAAGGGGTTCCGAGCGTGTTCTGAGCCCAAATCCCGAAGTTGAGAAGTCGTATTCGGACGTCGCGCCTTCACATCACCTTTTTGCCCGGAGCAAAACGCTGCTCTTTACTTCCTCTTGAACATTCTCGAGATCGCCGGAATTACGATTGCAAAGAACCGCGGCGACGAGTGTGTCTCCACGTCGGTAGCGTGCAATGAAATTCTGTTTATCTCTGGAGCCTTCAACATCAGCCAGTAAATGCGGCGTGCTAAAGTCACCGACAAAATCGAATTGCATTCCCAGAACCTGGCTAGAGCAGAACGGGATGATCTCGAACTTCTGGCGTTTTCGCCCTGTCATGTTCGCGCCCGCGGTGAGTCCCTGGAGCCGCGCCATTGGGACGTTGGTGATACGCTTGGCGCCGCCATAGATGCGGTCAGGATACAGCGCGATGTCTCCCACTGCATAGATACCTTTTTCGTCCGTTTCCAGATACTCGTTCACCGGACATCCGCTCAGGCTGCTGAGTGGAGTATTCGTTACGAGCTGCAGATTCGGTTCTGTCCCGATGGCAACCACCGCGAGCCCGGCGGGAAATCGCAGCCCGCTTTTGGTCTGGATATTCTTGATAACTGTTTTGCCTTCGAATCCGTTCAGGTTCTCGTTGAGCAGCAATTGGATACCGGCTTCCTGAAATAAATCGGTTAGCCACTGCGCAGTGTCAGGATCGAGCAACTCCTGCCAGATGACCTTGTCCCGGCTCAGCAGGCTCAGCTTTGCCCCGGAGTTCAGCAACGAGGAGGCGACTTCGGCTCCGAGAAACCCGGATCCGACGATGACCACATGCTTTTCGCTTAGCAGAATCTCCCGGATCGCCAAGGCATCCCGGTAACCCCGGAGATAAACCACATTCCCAAGATTTGCGCCGGCCACTTGCGGCCGGCGAGCGCGACTTCCGGTGGCGAGACAAGCCTTTCGAAATTCGATGGTTTGCCCGTTTTCGAGGACGGCCAAACGTCGTTCGATATTGAACTCGCGCACGTAAGTCCCTAAGCGCAACTCGATGCCTCTTTTTTTATACCAATCATCTGTTTTTTCGACCAGCCTTTCGAAATTGACGCCGTGATCCTTGAGAACAGACTTCGAAAGCGGAGGTCGTTGATAGGGGAGGTAGGACTCATTGCTGACGAGCGTCACGGAGCCTTTCGGGTCATACTGACGCAGCGAATCACAGGCGCTGGCAGCGCCAACACCGCCGCCGACGATCAGATAATCACGTTGGATCATGCTTAAATCGGCACTATACGGAGGCATTTTGACTTTCTCGACGAAAATTCGCTCGAGTGCGTACCTGATCGTTCACCGTTCACCGTTCGGCGTTTGGCGTTCACCGTTCGCGCACTGGGTCGGAGTTGAGGTTTGGGGTTTGGAGTTCGGGGTTTGGAGTTCCGGGTTCTTGGATTCCTCTGGGGCGTAACCAGTGGTTGAATTCGTGGCCTCAAAGTGGGACTGAAACGTGTACGAAGCGTCCCGTTTTGCTTCTTCAAAACCGAACTAAAACAAGGACGCATCCCTTGACCCTCGACGCTCTGCGCACGTCTCAAGCCCGAACTCGGAACCCCGAACTCGGAACCCCGAACTCGGAACCCCAAACCCGGAACCCCAAACCCGGAACCCCGAACTCTAAACTCCGAACCGAGTACGCGAACGGTGAACGCCGAACGGTGAACGCTTTGACTACGTGCGCGGCAGAGCAAAACGTTCACCGAACTTCCGCTGGAGATCGGCGCAGATCCGTTCAAATTCCGTGCGGCCGACAAAGTCTATATAGGAGATGACCCCGCCACGATGGGCCGGGTAGCTCCATCCGAGTACGGACGCCAGGTCAGCCATGGCGGGGTCCTGGATGATTCCCTCCCGCATCGTGTGGAGCGCTTCGATCGTCTGAATCACAAAGAGTCGCTGTACGATTTCCTGTGCATCGGGTGGATCAGCTGCCGGCGCAAATACACTGGATAGTTCAGGCCAATCGACCCGTTCCTGGCTGGAGTTGTAGTTATAAATGCCAGCCCCGGATTTCCTTCCAAGGCGCGATCGGCTGGTGAATTGCTTCAAAATCATGACCGATTCAGCCGCGTATCTCGCTGTCCCCCTGCGATGTGCGGCCAGACTTTCAAAGATGTCGGTCAAGAGGTCCAGGGAGGTCAGGTCGGCTACACTGAGAGGGCCGAGTATCATGCCGGCGTTCTGCGTAGCGTTATCGATCAACCAGGGAGAAACACCCTCGCGAAGCATGAAAAGTGCCTCTTGCAGGTAAGCCGCCACGACTCGGCTGGTAAAAAATCCGGGACCGTCGCGGACGATGACCGGCGCCTTGTCGAGCGCCTTGGCCAGCACGAGCGCCCTGTCGATTGTCTCGGGCGCTGTCTTTTCGCCGACGACAATCTCGACAAGCTCCATGCGGTCGACCGGTGCAAAAAAATGCATCCCGAGAAAGCGCTCCGGGTGGCTGCAGGCCGAGGCAAGATCCGAGATAGGGAGTGTCGTCGTGTTCGATGCCAGGACGGCTTGTGGATCGGCTAATGCAGCAATGTCCGCGAGCATCGCCTTTTTTAAAGAGGCCCGTTCGAAAATCGCTTCGACGACAAAGTCGCACCGCGCGAGGGATCCGATCTCGAGCGTTCGCTGAATCCGGTCCAAAGCAGTCGGTGCCGCATTCCTTGCCGGGCCGGAACGAGCATCTTGCCGTGCAATCTTCTGGGTGCGCTCACTAGAACGGTCAAGCGCAGCTTGCGAGTTGTCCACCAGAACCACTGCAAAGCCGGCGCGCGCCGCGGTGTAGGCGATTCCCGTACCCATTAAACCAGCTCCCAGCACTCCAATGGATCTGATCGCACGTGTCTCACTGACGGTTCTCCCAATAGCCTTTTGCCTCGCCACATGCAGCGTCTCTACGCGCTTCAACGTCGATAGAGAACGCCGAACGGCCGACCACTGTTCCGCTTCCAGGCGAATACCCGCGTCCAAGGAGCGTTCAAGTCCGTCCTGGAGGCATCGAAGAATGGCTGTAGGACCCGCCTCTTCCGGAGTAAAGCGCTTCCGAAGCTTGAGATAGACCTTTTCGAGCAGCAACCGGTTCGACGGGCTCTGGGAATAGGCGGGCGACAGCTCCTGAGCAATCTTATCCCAGGGTTGTTTTGGCTCTGGGTGCGCTTTTGTCCATTCAAGAGCCGCCTCGAGCAAGCTATCCTGCAAACTGATCAAGCCAGATGGAACGGCCTCGGAAGCCGTCACTCTCTCGCCGGTTAACAACATTCGCGCCGCGAATTCAATCCCGCAAAGCCGAGGCAGACGCTGGGTACCTCCCAGGATCGGCATCAGCCCATACTTAAGCCAAGGAAAGCCAAGTTCGATGGGTTGGCTGCCGGCGAACCGGACATGGCACGCCAATGCGATCTCCAACTGAAGTCCTCCGATCGGTTCAAAGATCAGCGCGACAACCGGCTTAGGTCCTTGCTCCATCTGCCGGAGCAGGCAGCGCAGCCGATCGATCAACGGGCCTCCTGCAAGAATCTGGTCGACCTCACACTTTTCGCTGTCGATTCGCGTACGAAATTCGACAAATAAACCGTGTGTTTTGGAATCGGCCAGCGCGGCCTCAATACCGTCGGCAAGCTTTGCTTCCAAAGGTAATTCGCAGACGATCCGAGCGACCCCCTCCGGACTCATAGGCATTTGATGACCGTCGCGACTCCCATGCCCAATCCGGTGCACATTGTGACAACGCCGTATTCGACGTTCCGTCTCTTCATTTCATCCACCAAAGTGCCGATCAGGATCGCACCGGTTGCACCGACTGGGTGCCCCATCGCTATTGCGCCGCCGCCGACATTTATTCGTTCGAACGACACTTTCGTTTTCTCCATGAAGTACAGGACGACAGAGGCAAAAGCCTCATTGACCTCAAAAAGGTCAATATCGGCCATTGTTAATCCGGCCCGAGCAAGAGCCTTGCGGGTAGCTGCTGCCGGGGCTGTCAGCATAATGCAAGGGTCATCGCCTGCGCTTGCAGTCGAAATGATTTGCGCTTTGGGCCTGATTCCAAGCTCTTCTCCAATCCGTCGATTCGCCAGAAACACGACCGCCGCACCGTCCGCGATACCGGAAGAATTTCCGGCGTGATGAACGTGACGAATTTTCGCGACCTGCGGGTATCGAAACCGGATGTACTGGCTGTAAGCTTCCCCGATCCGTTCGAACGCGGGTGGTAGCCTCGCCAAGCTCTCGGTCGTCACGTTTTCGCGCACCAGTTCGTCCTCGGCCAGGATCGGTTCTTTGCCGCCGTTCCTGATGGGAACGATCGAGTTTCGAAACCAACCCTTGGCCCACGCCGTATACGCGCGCTGTTGTGATGCGGCACCCAAGGCGTCAACATCGTTCCTAGAGTATCCATGCAAAGTCGCGATTAGATCTGCAGAGAGTCCCTGGGGAATCTGCACGATCAAATCCTTGAAGGAGACGTCAGAACCCATCGGCCCTCCGGAAGCGAAAATTGAAACCAACGAAAGCATTTCGACTCCACCTGCAATTATGAGGTCTGCCTGTCCCGCCATTAGCTTGGCAGCCGCAGTATTGACTGCGTCCAAGCCGGATCCACAGAATCTTGACACCATCAAACCTGGAGTCGTCACGCCGTAACCGGCCTGCAGCGCGCTCGATCTGGCAAGATTGCCGCCTTGATCGTTGAATTGCTCACAGCATCCGAGAACAACTTCGTCGGCTGTTTCAACTATCTGTGGATATCGGCAGCTAAGTTCTTTCAGCAGACAACTTGCAAGACAGAGCGGGGTCTGCGTGTGGAGCTTGCCGGTCGGCTTGCCGCGCCCGCGCGGAGTCCTGATAGCATCGTAAATAAAGGCCTCGCCGATGTGTTGCATAAACGAAAAGACAAGAATATCGCGTGAATTTACCCTGTTTCGGCGGATTGCGCGAGAGGTGCGCCGGTTGCGTGCGACAGACTCTTCCGCTATCTGATTCCAAGACGCAATGAAGACATATCGAATCGCGACAATTCAGGGCGATGGAATCGGTAAAGAAGTCGTCCCGGAAGGGATACGGGTCGTTGACGCTGCCGCTAAGAGAGCCGGTATTCAGCTTGTTTGGTCACAATTTCCATGGAGCTGTGCCTATTACAAAGAAACGGGCCGGATGATGCCGGAGAAAGGTCTGGAGCAAATTCGCGGTTATGACGCAATTTATCTCGGCGCCGTCGGGTTCCCGGGTGTCCCCGATCACATCTCTCTCTGGGGACTCCTGATCCCGATTCGACGCGCATTCGAGCAATACGCTAATGTGCGACCGGTCCGGCTTATGCCTGGAATTCAATCTCCCTTGCGGAACCGGGACATTGGAGACATCGATTTCGTCATTGTTCGAGAAAACAACGAGGGGGAATACTCGAGTGTCGGAGGGCGGATATATGAAGGAACAGAGTTCGAGTTGGCGTCTCAACAATCCATTTTTACCCGCCGGGGAGTCGATCGGATCTTGCGGCACGCGTTTGGGGTCGCTTCCAAACGGACTAAAAAACAGGTGACTTCCGCTACCAAATCGAACGGAATTACGATCACCATGCCGTTCTGGGATGAACGATTTAAGGCGATCAGCGCGGAATACCCTCAGATTAAGACCAACCAGTTTCATATCGATATTTTGACGGCTCATTTCGTCCTGCATCCTGACTGGTTTGATGTCGTGGTTGGCTCGAATCTGTTTGGAGACATCCTCTCGGATCTCGGTCCGGCCTGCACTGGAACAATCGGCTTTGCGCCGTCGGCGAATCTGAACCCGGAACGCACATTCCCGTCGATGTTCGAGCCGGTCCATGGTTCGGCACCCGATATCGCAGGGAAGGGGATTGCGAACCCGATTGGTCAGATCTGGTCCGGCGCGATGATGCTCGAGCACCTAGGCGAGCAAGATGCCGCTGATGCGGTTATGCAAGCGATTGAAAAAGTCCTCAAAGATGGACCCCGGACACGAGACATCGGAGGAACTGCGTCAACTCAAGAGGTCGGGGAGGCGATCGCGGCGGCGGTGTGATTGGGGAAGGAGTTCAGGAGTTCAGGAGTCAGGAGGGAAAGGGCGCAGCCGGCAAATATCGGGTACGGGGCTTAGATGGCACTCAACGCAAATAACCGGGCCACTATCGGAAAAAATTCCCGATGAACTAGATGTGGATTGGCTGAATTCCTTAGGACACGCCCCTCGGCGCCTCCTGCAACTCCTGAACTCCTGACCTCCTGACTCCTGAACTCCTTCTCCAACAATGCCTTTTCC